>NZ_JBJGXA010000049.1:0-7275 GCF_045107195.1 Erwinia sp. AnSW2-5 | reverse complement strand
CCGGTTTTAGTTGACCATTACAATACAGCCTGTGCTGCGAACGGGATGTGATGCTAATTGAATCGTGGGGAAATAAACCCGACTGGCCGTTTATTTTTGACAGCGATAACAATGAAACGCATGTGATGAGGGAGTACAAATTAGCCTGGATAGAGCAGGCAGGGCTGACCCTTAATGGTTGCTACAATATCAGTACTCAACAACGTGGGTTTGCTGTCTCCTTTTCCACCAATTCGCCTACCGAACTTAAGCTAAAAAAGCAAATAGTCGAATTCATCCTTACGTATCTTAAAACCGATGAAAGGCATGAAAAAGTCCTTTCGGTTTACAACTTAGACACTGAAGACTGCGCCTGGTCGTTATTCTGCAATCAGAACTCAGGACAGTTTGGTCTGGCGAAAGAAAGAAGGGGAAGCCGGGTTAACAGACAATATTCGACTCATTGTATGGCTGCCTTAGCCATATCCAGTCTCTTTCCGATACCGATATTATCTCCGAAGAATTACAACTTGGTGCACAGGAGTCCAGCAATGACTAATCCAATCACGGTGGGTGTTAGTCCACTTACTAACACTATTTTCGCCGGCCGTTCAAAACCAATGCTGAAAGGTCCAGCTGAAGCAAGAATCTTCGTGGGAGACAAATTCGATGTGACTCAGCAGGCACTGGCCACCGTGGCTCAGCATTTGGTCAAACGTGACAACATCCTGATTATCCCAGTTCCAGATGGACGGGTTATCCATCTTCGCGCTGATGTGAAAGAGGCAACAATGGCTAAAACTCAAATCGCAGTTGGCTAACAAATGTAGCAAGGTTTTTCTCCTGCCCAACACATAAATTTTTATCGATTTTTTAAGGATATAAAGGCAAGTTCCATTACTCATACTTGGTCATTTTTTCTACATGCACAAGGAAATAAACATGTCATATCGTGACGCAGACGATGCAAGAGAAGCCTCTGAAAGAGGAAATAAAAGTCAAGAATTCCAGGCGCTTGTCACTTGTGTTCAAATAGACATTAAAGATGCAACTCGATTTGGTCTTAACAATCAGGGACCGAAAATCGGAAAATCAGAGCTACCGCGCCAGTGGACTGACGCTGCTGACGGCAGCTATCTCGCTGTGGAATACCGTCTATATGGAAAGAGCGGTCGATGCCCTGAAACGTAAAGGGGTGAAGATCAACGAGCAACTGCTGTCGCATTGATCCCCGCTAGGCTGGGAACACATCAATATGACAGGCGATTATATCTGGAAGAGTAACCGGATACCGGCTTCCGGTAAGTTTCGTCGGCTGAGGCCAGCTAAAGTAGAAAGGTCAAAAAACAACCTTAACGTACAATAATTTTTGATATCCATACTGACCCCTCTAAAGATGATGTCATTCGCTACTGAGCTTGCTGCCGGATTACTGATGTCCGTCCGAATCCTGCGCCATTCTTATCGCTTTTTCTGCATCAACCAGCCCGTGACCGAACCAGGGACTCCACCCTCCGGTATTAAATGCACCGCTTCTGAACGCCGCCAGAGGCGAATCAGTGACTTCACCGGCTGCAGTGTCGGGTGCTGAATAGCGGTGTTCCGCATAGGGTGTGAAGTCAAGGTCTTTTGCCGCAGTATGGCGCAGAATACTGGCCAGTTCACAGGCATTAAGCTGTGGACTGGCGCTCAGGGTCAGTGCAGCAACCCCGGCAACCAGTCCAGCGGCACCGGACGTGCCCTTGAAGTTATGCGTGTATCCTTTCACATCACCGGAGCGAGTGGTTAAACCCGGTTCACTGAAAGGATACGCATCAAAGCAGTGACGGTTGTTTGAAGGTGCACACAGGGCAATACCCGGTCCGTAGCTGGAGTAGTGTGCGCGGCGGCCATGCAGGTTAATCGCCGCGACAGTCAGTACGTTTTCAAGATCGCAGAGGGAATGCGTAAATTCAGATGAAAATCGCCCCCCACAGAACACGTGATCCTCTACATAGCCCGCATAAGGGACAGGCGAGCTCGCGTGAAACTGGATCGGGCAACCCGAATTTCCCGCCGCCCAGACGAAAAGGATCCCCTTACCCCTGTGCCCTCCGCTACGTGCCAGCTCGCGGATCAGCCGGACGGTTTTATCCGGAAACTTCATGTGTGGCAGGCTGGCCCAGGTGTTGATGAAAATATCAGTTTTGTCCGCCAGCGCCGTAAGAATGGTGTGAAAGCCCTGCGGGGTGATACGAAAGCGCGTATCGTATTCCCAGCGTACCGGCAACAGACGACATCCCGGCGCCACGCCCACCGGAAAAGACGTGTTAACCGCGCCGGCCATCAGACCGGCAAGTGCTGTTCCGTGGCGGTGTCCGGGGACAAACATCTGCGTTTTAATATGCTGTGGGTCAGCATAAATCAGTTTGCCCTGCTCCAGAAAGGCTGCGCCCACGAATTTATCGTCAGCCTCGGAGGCGACAGCATCCATCTGGCAGCCATCATCTGCAAACGCGATGACAATCTCCTGGCTGCCGTAACCCTTCAGACGGCACCACGCCCCTTCGGCATTTACTGAACGACAGTGTTGTCCATCAGTCATGCGCCCGTGCAAATGCCACTGTGACTGATAGACAGGGGAGGCAAGCAGTTGCTGTGGAAGTGTGAATGCAGGAGGTATCATAAGCGAGCCTGCTCCTTCCATAGGGAGTAATAACTCCCCGCTTGTTGCACCAGTTCATCGTGGGTCCCTTCTTCCTGGATAAGACCTTTCTTCAGGACAACTATTCTGTCCATCCCGATCACTGACGACAGACGGTGCGCAATGGCTATCACCGTTTTACCCGCCATTGCATCGTTCAGTGCATCACGGATTTCTGCTTCTGTCAGGGAGTCAAGCGCGGAAGTGGCTTCATCCAGGATCAAAACCGGAGCATTGCGCAGAATGGCACGACAGATACTGAGTCGCTGGCGCTGCCCGCCGGATAATCTCACACCGCGATCGCCGATCAGTGTCTCAAATCCCGTATGGGTGCCGTCCGTTGCCTGAAGGATAAAGTCCAGCGCTCTGGCTTTTTGCGCTGCAGACCGTACATCCTCGTCACTGAAATTGCTGCAGCCAAATGTAATGTTTTCATAAATAGTACGGTTAAACAGTATGTTATCCTGAGTCACTACGCTGAACTGGTGGCGAAGGTCATTCTGGGATAACTGTCGGATATCCGTTCCATCCAGCATGATTTTGCCGTCAGTGGGATCGTAAAACCGCATCAGCAGACTGATGAGTGTGGATTTACCGGAACCGGATTCTCCCACTATCGCCACTTTTTCACCCGGTCGGATGTGTATGTTCAGCCCACGTATCACTGGCTTATCGGCTTCATACTGAAAGCACAGGTCGCAAAGTTCAATTTCACCCATGGCACCCTCCCGGGACATCGGGGAATTCCCTCCGGTGACCTGATTCTGGTGATGTACCGTTTCAATCGAAGCGTTAAACAGTCCAAGCGCGCGCATTGACCCGGTGAGCTGATCCATCAGAGAAGCCAGTTGCCCCTCAAGGCGAAAAACCAGACTGAAGACAACCGAAATCTCGCCGACCGAGAGCATGCCAGCATGCCAGGACGAAATACAGATATACCCGGTTGCCACCATCGCTGTGGAGCTGGTCATCAGCAGGAGTGTTTCTACGCGGGTGATTGCCCGCAGAAATCGTTCATTTTTTCCAATAAAATCGCTCAGCTTTACTTTGACAAAATCACGGTCATCACCGTGTGGCGACAGTGATTTTACGTTAATGATATTGGAGAATATATCGACAAGATGACCATTAATCTCGTTAGAGGCGTCAGCTGATTTGCGGGAGCGCCTTTTGATTTCCGGTGCATATTTCACTGACAGGCAGAGGTAGAGCGCCAGCCAGAGAACAATCACCACCGAAAACCAGAGGTTGATGACACTCATAAAACCCAGTGCCAGAATAACGTAAGCGACATTCGACCATATTATCTGTAGTGCACTGAGTAAAAATTCAGTCACGGCCTGGCCGGCCTGCCAGACAGCTGACGCAATTTTTCCTGCATGGTTGCGGTTAAAAAAGGCCAGATCGTTGTTGACTGTTTTATTGTAAAACATCCACCGGACCATCGGGCTGAAACGGGCGCGAAGACACTGATCACACAACAGACCCAGGCTTAATGACGTGAGTGGACGGATAACAAGGAACAGCACAGCCGTCATCACCAGCAACTGGTTTTGTGTGACCAGATGGACAAGAGTGGGTGACAGCGTGTCATTGAGTGAGTCTATCACCAGGCCCACCGTATAAATCACGCCGACATCCACGACCGCTTTGATAAATCCGGCCAGAGCAATTAGCAGCACAATCGTTTTTATTTTTTTGATGAAATACCACAATCCCTGCCGATGCTGCAGAAAGGCTGCATCCTTTTCCTGGAAAGGATCCAGTAAATTTTCAAAAAAACGAAACAGGATTTCGGGCATAAATTTATCCTTTACGGGGAAACAATAATGGCAACCGGAGTTGCCATTACCTTCAGTCGTAACAGCTAAAACAAAGTATTCCTTACCAGTGTCCATGCCCAGGATTGGACGGCCCGGTCATGCCACCACCACGGCAGCAAAGGAACTCAAAATTCCCTTCCTGTTCCTCTTCATCCGTTGAGATAAATTTCACCTTGTCAGCGCGTTGTTCTGCGTTAACCGGTACTTTTTTAACGTCTTCCACCTTTTCTTTCGTCATAATGTGTTACTCCGTTAAAGCTATAGTGACAGCATGCAGTGCAATATTATGCGTGCAATGCTTCCTTGATGCTGAACTTCAGCAACTCCCGGGTCAGGTGACACAGCGGGCCGGTCTGGCTAATTTCACCGTTCTGCAAACGGGCGGAAAGGCAACCCGACGCACAGCTCCACCTGGCAAAACAGGTCCCGCATTGCGGGAATGCCCGGGTGTCCACCCGGCGCAGGGCATTTATTTTTTCCATATCAAAATTAAACTGACGGCCATTCCAGGAGCCGACATGATAAAAGTCGAAACCGGCATTATTTTTCCGGCTGTAGCGGTGACACCCCGCGACATTCCCCTCTGAGGTGATCGCAAATTCGATATTACAGAACCGTGTCGAACGGCGCTGAATGTTGGTCATCATCTTGCTCGTGACCTGTATCCCGTATTGTTTTCCCAGCTCATAGGCGGCAATAAATGCATCAACAAAGGCCTGTTGTGCAGGTTTGTTCACCCCAGAGTCACTGGCGCGGCCAATTTCCGCCATCGGTTCGAAGCGTATCGTCTTTACTCCGGTATACTGGTGAGTGTATTCGACCATTTCCTGGAGCCGGTCAGAGGCCGCAAAGGAAATGGTTGTACGGAAATGGCAGGGTACGCCGTGCCTGGATAACAATTGAGCCGCACGCATCACGGCTTTGTGCGAATTTTTGCCATTCGGAAACGACCGGTTAACCTGGAGCTCCGGAAGAATGTCGCAGGAAAGTGTCACGTAGTGGATGTTTTTCGCAATCCAGCGCGCTTTCTCATCATTGATTAACACACCGTTGGTAATCAGACGGATCCAGTGATTTACGCCCGCTTCATCCGCCCGGAAGCGAATATAATTCGTGGCCCAGACGATTAACTCCCATTCAAGCGTGGGTTCACCCCCGCCCAGAAAACGGAATTCAGCGGTTCTGTATTTATGCGTCTTGGCATTTTCGATCACAAGGTCGATGGCACCTTTCACTACCTCACGGGGCATTGGTGCAAACTTATGTGTGGTTGCCTTTGCATAACAATAGCTGCAGGCAAGATTACAGCTCTCGGTCAAAAGAAGGGTCGCCTCAATGGGCCTGAATTCCGTCAGTTCCTGCATGCCCGGAGACGGCTTTAATTCTGATCCCATTAATGCGTTTTCCCGCAGTCCGGTAACAAGAGGATGGGCATATTCCTGTTCAGTGAGAATACTCCCCCGGGCCAGTTTACTGACTAATGACATATTATCTGTATGTGTTTTCAGTGCATACCCACGGACAGGGAAATGCATATATAAAAAACCGTCATCGCCACTAAAATAATACATTTCAGTATTTATTTTCTCATCCATAGTGTGCCTACCTGTCGTCACGTAAAAAGACCGCTATTTGTTTCCAGAAAATGGTTAATACTTTCCGGAAAGCGGAGGTCAGGATGTGAGTAAGCTGATATTTTCTCACTGTGCCGCTTGTTCAGTAATGCATGTAAATGAAAGTGATATACTCCTTCAGTACAGGATATATTTATCTCTCCTGGAAAGATAACCCCACAGTGACGACTGTGATTAGCAAAGTACTTTTCAATACCTTCGGATTTTTTATAACGTAAATTAAGATTTCTCTTCCAGATACGCGTATGGGGATCATGCAATGCTTTACCCTGAATATACCGTTTTTTTTCCTGTGGTATGCATATTTCCGGCCCCGACCGCACCGTAAAACAGGAGCAGGTTACTGCGTCTGATGCCATACACTTATCTGAAATAAAATCATAATAATCAAGAAGATAAATATCATCCGCATCATGCATCATAAGCCAGTCCACGTCAGTTTCAGCGAGGATATCAAGCAGGAAATTCCTTGCAGCGATCTGATCGTACCCTCCATCCTCGAGAGATACACTGTATCCTGAGCCAAAGTTCTGGCTGTACAATGTTATTTTTTCGGAGAGTTTTCTGGGTTTATCAGGTATTCCATCGGTTATCAGTATAGATATATTTGAAACATATTCAGATATACCGGCATAAGTCAGGGTTGCCAGCGCAAGATGAAATTCTCTGCTGCTCACGGTACAGTAAATTCCAATTTTCATTTTGTGATACAAATAGTGTGATTTTTTATAAATTATACCTATAATGCATCTCAAAAAATGATCTCAATCAATATTTTTATGTTTATTTAATGACCGCTTGGTTACGGTAATTTTTCATAAAGATCACGACTTACCAGAGGAAATATTAGGCGTAATGGCTCGCAATCTATTCCATCGGGCTCACAATAACTGAAAATATAAATCGTCATATTGGCAAACCAGCCGCCAGCATTCAGTCGCGTAACTCGGCTGTACGGACTCGGTCTAACTGATTGTTAAACAATTGGACTGCCCGCATGACAGCAAACAAATTCTGTGCTCACGACGTGGCCTGTTCAAAGGCCTCCGGACTGACGCCGCCGAGGTGACTGTGACGACGGGCCAGATTGTAGAACACTTCAATGTAATCGAAGATATCCGCCCGGGCCAGATTGTAATGGTCTAATCATTCCGGA
>NZ_JBJGXA010000048.1:0-7391 GCF_045107195.1 Erwinia sp. AnSW2-5 | reverse complement strand
GCGGGCACGCTGCCCGCGCGGGTCACCAGCACGCGGATAAACGACCCTTACGGCCATATCGACCGCGACGGGCGCTACCGCGTGAATATGCTGTTTGACCGCGACGGCTGGGATACGGGGTTTGAGAGCCTGTGGGTGCGCCAGGCACGCCCGTACGCGGGCGACACCTTCGGCCTGCACCTGCCGCTGCTGACGGGCACCGAAGTGGCGATAGCCTTTGAGCACGGCAACCCGGACCGGCCGTACATCGTGGGGGTGCTGCACGACTCAAAGCACGGCGACCCGGTGACCATCCGCAACTACAAGCGCAACGTGCTGCGCACCCCGGCGAACAACAAGCTGCGCATGGACGACTCGCGCGGGCAGGAGCATATCAAGCTCAGCACCGAGTACGGCGGCAAGAGCCAGCTGAACCTCGGGCACGTCGTGGATAGCGAAAAGCAGCAGCGCGGGGAAGGGTTCGAGCTGCGCAGCGACGGCTGGGGCACGCTACGCGCCGGGAAAGGGCTGTTTATCTCGGCCGACGGGCAGCCGAAGGCGCAGGGGGACGTGCTGGAGATGGCTCCGGCTATCAGCCTGCTGAAAGGGGCACAGGAACAGATGCAGGGGATCTCCGCCGACGCACAGACCGCCACGGCAAACCCGGCAGACCTCCAGGCGCAGATAGCGCTGATGGAACAGCGGCTGGACGCGCTGAAGCAGTCGGTGATCCTGATGAGCGCCCCGGACGGCATGGCGCTGGCGAGCGGAAATAACCTGCAGCTGACGGCCGATAAAAATCTGACGGCCACCGCCGGAAAGCACGCGGATATCAGCGTGGTGAAGAATCTGTTTATCGGGGTCGGTCAGGCGCTGAGCGTGTTCGTCAGAAAGCTGGGGATCAAACTGATTGCCAATCAGGGCCCGGTCCAGGTGCAGGCGCAGAACGACCTGATGGCGCTGCTGGCGCGCAAAGAAATCAGCATTATCAGCACGGAAGATGAAATAAAAATTATCGCGAAGAAGAAGATCACGCTGAACGGCGGCGGCAGCTACATCACGCTGGATGCCAACGCGATAGAGTCGGCCACGCCCGGGGACTACCGCACGCGGGCGGGGCATTATGAGCGCCAGCAGAAAAACAGTTCAAAAGAACCCCTGCATGAACTGCCTGAGGAAGCAAAAGAACCCTCCTCTACATTTTCTCTTTCATAACAAAGGAATGTACCTATGTTAATCAGCCCGCCATTTTTACGGACAAAAAGTGAAACAGAAACGGATGAAGAGTGGATCGAGCGCATGATGCCTGTCGATCCCCTGCGTGGTTATCCGCTGAACGCGCATCGATCCTGGCATGGTGGTGTTCATATCCGTCACTCCGATTCGGGCAGCAGGCCCGAGATGCTGCGCGCCATTGCCGACGGCAGGATTGTCTCCTTCCGCCACGCTGATATCGCAAAGCGCCGGCACCCGCCGCTGAATCACAACGGCAAAACGGATAACGGCTACGTTCTGATCAAACACGTCGCCGAAGCGGGCAGCCAGCCGGAGGATAAAATCACCTGGTATTCTCTGTATATGCATATCAAGGATCTGGCCCAGTCAATTGCGGTTGACCAGGTGGTGAAACGCAAATCCCCGCTGGGGACGGTGGGCATGGTGGATGATAAGAACGCCGTACACTTTCAGATATTCTGCGACGACGACAATATTGCCAGGATAACCGGGCGTACGACCCCGGAGCTGGATCTCAGCCAGCATGGCCGCACCACCGCCTGCTACGGTGACATGCACTTCTATATTCCGGGCGGAACGCCGGTTTACGGCGAGATCCCGACCCGCAGCAGTGAGGAACCGTCCCGGACGACGCAGGTCGATCTGTTCGTTTCAATGGCCCTGGGCGGGGGGCACTGCACCATGAAAACCCGCAGGCGGAACGTTATCGACTCGCTCCAGTTCGACGAGGTGGGCGAAGCGCTGGTCGATGCAGACGGGGCGGAATACGAATACAGCCTGTATAAAAATGCGATGAAGCTGTACCCCGCCAGCCCGAGCGCCGGTTTTGAGCTGCTGCGTTTTGGCCGGGTGATCAACACCCGGTATGAAACGCTGTCCCCGGCGGATGCGCCGCTGTGGCGAACGGTCAACACGCCGGAAGGAAAAGGCCTCGTCAACCTGGCGGCGGAAAGCATAAAGAAATACAGCGACGCGGATTTTCCGCACTGGACGGGCTGGCGACTGGTGGATGACGACGAGGATACCAACAGCCAGTGCAACTCCCCGACGATACTGGGTTCCGGACGGTTGGACCTGAGCCGTACGATCTGTCATTTCCCGCTGGAGTGGGATACCGATACGCTGGAACATCGCTATGGCTGGCTGAAGCAGCCTAACGCGGTGCTGGACGAACCAATGAGTGATAAGGAATGGGACCCGCTGATGGCACTGGGCAGGGCGCTGGCGCTGGAGAGCAGCCCGGAGATACCGACAGGCCGGGTCTGGCACTTTGACCCGCGGCGGTTTATCGCGCATTTCAGGAAATGTGGCTGGCTGGAACGGGAGGTGATTGAGAAAGTCATGACGTCGACTACAAGCGTTAGAATCGAAGAAAGAATTGAAAAAATAAAACGTAAGTCGGAAGAGTATATTTTTTCAATAAATGTAGTTATGAGAAAATACAATATTTCTGGTTTCAGCAGAGTAAGCCATTTTCTGGGGCAGGGGGCTGTTGAGTCGGGTTATTTACTCTCAATGCAGGAAACAAGTCAGGAACAGTATATGAAAAATGGAAGGCACTTTGGTGGGAAAATTGTAGAAGATTCTGAAAAAAATGAATCAATTGAACTCGGCCACTGGTACGGTTCAGTAGCATCTGAAGTTGATGTGTATTTCTCTGGTGATAAACATAACAGCAAGGGTGTTAAAATTGCCAGTTCATACAGCTGGCGAAATGGCAATTGCGGCGATGTGGATGCACAGAAGTTTCGCGGTCGTGGTTTTAAAATGCTCACCGGACTGGATACCTACTCCAGTTATTGGGTTTACCGTGGGTGGCTGTCAAAAAGCAGTTTTGATGCCTCATGGTGGACAGATCCGCAGTACAGAAGAAAAAATCTGCCCGGGATGATCAAAAGGCCACCTCAGATAGATGATCCGCATAAAGTGACGGAAACTCCCTATAACTGCGTGGATACCGGCGCGTTCTATATTGTGTGTTTTAAAAATAAAACGCTGAAAGTGATGGATTCGGATAAGGTTACATCGCGGGATGATAATGATGTGGCTGAACGCGTCACCCTGGCTATTAACGGCGGTACCATCGGTCTCGAAGACAGGAAAAAAACCACCAAGGCTGCTAAGGAGATTCTCAGTGATGAAGTGTAAAACCATCCTATCCCTTCTTCTATTTTTATCTTGCTCAGTAAATTCTCAAATTGAAACTAATAATGTCATTCGTTATGGCGATTTTACGATGTATATGGATAGAAAAGACTCATCTGTTATCCATATTGTTAATGATAATGGAAACAGCGATGTGGCGTGTAAAATAAATAACTGGAAAGGTAGGGGTAATTCAGGTGGTGGAATTATATCTATCACCAATGATAAGAAAGGAGTTCTTCTATATCCAACAAATAAGTTTTTGTCAGTCAATGAGCTTATGCAATGTAATTCTGATGGAGTGTCCCTTCACACAATACCGCAGTCAGCTGACGAGCGAGATACTATTGTTGATATAAACTTCGAACAAAAGTTGGTTTTGTTAGTGGTTGTGGACGATGTGAGGAGTTTAACATTTACAGCAATACTGTCGCGATTTGACAGTAATAATAATTTACTGTCCGGGCCGGGTTTTTTTAGCGAAAAAAGTAGCGATATCCCTTTCGGTATAGGAGATAGCTGGTATGGTGGTAAAATTTCATTAGACGGAAAGTATGTCGCGCCCTATGATCTTGGTTGCTTTGTAGATTCATTTCCCGGACTCTGGGATATCAAAAAAAATAAAAAGGTGGTCTTTGATACTTCACTGGGTGATGACGAAATCAAGGACAGATGCCAGAAGTTATTTGACGGCCAGGCAACGCTTGAAGAATTAGGCGGAAAGCTCATTAAGCCAAAGAAATAGTGGGTTGTATTAAAGCTGTATTACCGGGTGATGATGATGTTGTTTAACACATCGCCCGGGCCATTAACGGCGGTACCATCGGGATTGAAGACAGAAAAAAACCATCAAGGCTGCCAGGGAGGCCCTCAGTGATGAAGTGTAAAACATTACTTACCACTCTATTTTTTATGACCTGCTCTGCCACTGCGAATACTGTTATTCGTTATGGTGATTTCACGATGTATATGGATAAAAAAGAACGGTCCATTATCCATATTGTCAATGATAACGGGAGGAGTGATGTCTTATGTAAGATAAATAACTGGGAAAATAGATTTAATACCGGAGGGGATATGGCTATCACCAATGATGAAAAGGGCGTGCTTATCTACCCAACCAATAAATACTTGTCAACCGATGAGCTAATGCGATGCTCTGGAGATGGTATCGATCTTCATGAAATACCGCAGTCAGAAGATCGGCGACATACTATCATTGATATAAACTTCGACAAAAAGCTGGCTTTGTTAGTGGTTCTGGAAGATGTGAGAACTTTAGATTACACAGCGATAGTGTCGAGTTTTGACAGAAATAAAAATTTACTGTCAGGGCCGGGTTTCTCAAGCCTTAATGATGAAAATATTCCATTTTACATAGGAGGTGACAGGTATGTCGGTAAAATTTCGTTAGATGGCAAGTATGCCGCGCCCTCTGATCTTGATTGTGCGGTGGATTCATTTCCCGGACTCTGGGATTTCAAAAAAAATAAAAAGGTGGTCTTTGATACTTCACTGGGTGATGACGAAATCAAGGACAGATGCCAGAAGTTGTTTGACGGCGAGGCCACGCTTGAGGAGTTAGGTGGAAAGCTGATTCGCCCAAAAAAATAACTTCTCATTGTGACGTGGGATGATATGGATTGCCGTTCTTTAATAACGGGAGAAATATCATTTCACTTTTTCAACATCGTAGCGGAAAGTTGAATGTCTTATTCACTCAAGAATTTACCTGATTTATATCCACGTCCCGACCCGCCGCAAGTATCGCGCTGGATAACCGCGCTGGCTATCATGATGGCCGTCAGTTTTTTACTGATGCACTTTTTCGGCGGTGACGTTGAAAGTAAAACCTTCTGGTGGCTGGCGCTGGGTGCTCCGGTAGCGTTATGGCTTACGGCCGGGGTTATGCGGCTGAGCGTTTGGTTACTTCAAAACATTGCGGCTAACGGTTTTGATAACCGGCGTGAACGCTGGATTTTAGGCAAAACACGTAAGGCCCGGCGGGCGTTACAGGTGCTTAATGTATCGTTTATCACCGCGTACCCGCAGGACGATCCGCGCGAAGTAGTGCAGGCGTTGATAAGTCAGCAAAGCATTATACGTTCCCAGCCGGATTGGAAGGGAGAGGACGGGCACAGGCTCACCCGCTTTAACGCGGACAATGAACAGACGGCAGACGGAATGGTCCGGCACCTTTTTTCACGGCTCATATCAGAGCTGCCGGTCAACCGGTTCTCTGAACGCAGTCAGCTGGTCGTGGCATTCGCTCTCTCATCCTCCCTATCGGAAGAGAGTATCCGTGCTATCTGGCAGGAGATCTGGCAGGAAACAGATATTCACTGTGTTGTGGAATACGCGGAATGTCATGGACTGGCAATGATTGACCACTGGCTGGATCACCGTTTTAAACAGGACGTGATGCTGCTGGTTGTTGCGCTGCAGATTATGCCTGATGAAACGGATTACAGTGCTGAAGCTGCTGTTGCCCTGCTACTGGGCAACCGGCTGACGCAGAACACCCTGCCGCCGCGTGCACTTCTTCACCGTCCCGATCCGTCGTTACCCGGCCAGCCTGGTCTGGGTATGAATATGGCCGCGTATAACGTGCCGGTGAAGAATAACATTATCAGTCAACTCTGGCTGGCCGGGCTCTCTGAAAGCCAGCATAAAGAAATCATCGTCAGTCAGAATGCGCACCCGGCGGGTGCCGTTGAAAGCGAGGCCGTTATTTCGCTGGATGCACTGATCGGGCATGCGGGCGCAGCAGCGCCATGGCTGGCCATCGTAGCAGCTGCCTCTGCGGCAGAGAACACCCAAATCCCTCAACTCATCATTAGCGGTGAGAAGGCAACGGACATGATGTGGAGCACCGTGATCACTCCGGTGGGGCCACGACAGGAGATGGATTCTTGAAGCGTTACACATCCTTTTTGTTCCCGAAATCATCTGAATTTTGGTTCCTGATCATCCTGCTGTTACTGCTGGCCTGTGCGCTGGCCCTGGGCTTTATGGCCTGGCAGCAGCCTGAACGGCTTGGCCTGGTGGCTGAAAGTGCATCCCGGCAGAGCTGGATATCGTCCTCTTTTACCGCAGCGGCTATCCTGGCGTTGTTAACGCTGTCCTCCGTTTTTGTGCTGCATAAGGCCGGAAGCAGGATGTTTGATGACGTTCTGGATGAGACGGACGGTGATGATATCGCCAGAGCTGCTGATGAAAAAAAGTCGCCTGCGTCTCCCGCTGCCTTGATGGTAAAGGCGATAAGGCACCACCTCCATTCCCGCTACGGCCTGTTCTGGCGCCGCAAAGTGCGCCTGCTGTTAGTCGTCGGCGACGATGCCGCCCGCGAAGCATGATTTTCTGCTGCGCCTCGGGAAGCGGCTGGCGCAGGGCGGCAGCGAACGCTGGCAGGAACAGCTCACCCCGTGGCTGCACGCCGCGCAGCAGCGCGTTGTCCTGCGCGGCCTGATGTTCAGCCTGGCGGAGAATAACCAGGCGGCCTCTGATGTCGCGCTGCCGCGTCACGCCCTGACGCTGCCCGAGACCTGGCTGGGCGTGGTGAATGACTGCACCCGGCTGCGCGGCCGCCGCGTCGGGCTGCCCTGGCAGCAGACGCTGGCCTGGGCGCTGATGGCGGCAATCGGCCTGTGGGGCGCGGGGATGCTGCTCTCTTTTGCCCTCAACCGCCAGCAGATTGTCAGCGTGGCGCAGCAGGCCCGCGCCCTGGTGCAGGCGGCTGAGGTCTCCGACCGGCAGCTGGCCGCACTGCACGCGCTGCGCAACGACGCCGGGCTGCTGAAGCACTGGCATCAGGACGGCGCGCCCTGGTACCGGCGCTTCGGCCTGGACCACCACGCGCCGCTGCTGGAGGCGATGATGCCGTGGTACGGCGTGGCGAACCACCGCCTGCTGCGTGACCCGGCGAACGCCGCGCTGGCGCAGGCGCTCGGGGTGCTCGCCGCGCTGCCGCCGGACAGCCCGCAGCGGGCCGCCGGGGCGAGAGCCGGGTACGACCGGCTGAAGGCCTGGCT
>NZ_JBJGXA010000047.1:0-1729 GCF_045107195.1 Erwinia sp. AnSW2-5 | reverse complement strand
GCGGGTGCCGTGACGGGCGGACTGGCGGGCAAGAACGCGGTGGAGAATAATGCGCTCTCCTCAAAAGATGAGAAACAGCGGCAGGATGCAAAATGGTCACTGCCGTATCTGGAAGGCGAGAAGAAAGCACAGGCACAGAAGCTGGTAAGTGATCTGAATGCGAAAGATAAGGCATTCGATGCAGCAATGGACTCAGCCTGTAAGAATCTGTCATCAGCAGCGTGCCAGGGAATGCGCCAGGAACTGGCGGCGATGGGCCGTAGTTACGATGAGAAACTCGATGGTCAGTACGTCGGCAATATGGGTAGCGTCTATAAGGAAGGAAAAGGCCAGGTTGATGCCCTGATGTGGCAGTACGCCAGCGCAGATGCTAAAGCTGAACGCGATGCTAATATTAATCGTATTGCGGAAAACTGGGGTGTAAGTAAGGAAGCGGCCGCTACTCTGTATGATGGTATGGCGGTGGTGCATACCACGGCGGCAATTGGTGGCGCGGCGTATGGGATGAAGGGAAGTAGTTCAGCTGCAAAAGGAAGCACTTCTGTAGTTGAGTCAGAAAAAGCTGCGTTAGATCGTATTTCTCAGAATGCGAAAGATACAGTTAATCTTAATTCAAAACAGAATTATTCGGTGCTTGACCAACAGGCTGCGAAAAGTAGCGTCATCATAGAACAGGACAAGTTAAAATATCTGTTTGGTGAGGTCAACAGTAGTGCTCATAACATACCTCGTTCAACTCAGTTAGCCCAATCAATGTATCGTCTTGGCATACCTTTGGATGATGCAGGAGCCAAGTTAATAATGGATCATATTTCTCAGGTTCCTAAAAAATCGGGTAATATTGTGAATGTTTATACTAATCAATTCGGTAAGTTTGAAGTCAGGGAATCATTGCTAATGGGGCCGTCAGGTAAAGCTGCTAAGTTAGAAACATCATTCCAAATTATGGATGATGGCTCACGTCGATTTGTAACTACAATACCGAAGGACGGAAAAAAATGACCTTTATCGAAAAACTTCCAGATCCTATAGATCTCTTGTCATTTTTTGAAAGTGAGCCTTTTTTTTCTAATGAAATAGATCATCACTATGGATATGCATATACCGACAGTAATGGTATGAAATTGATCTTCTCATACGCTGCTTTAGAAGGCTGGCTCCAAACTATCATTGAATTTAACGGAGAGAAAATATCTCAACACCTTAGCGAAGGTGTGAGTTATTTTGAAATAAAGAATGAAATAAAAGGCGAATATCTGTCATCTGATATCTCCTTTGGAGAGTCCGTAACACGAATGGAGATTAGGTTAAAACCTTATATATCCGTTCAGTGGAATACCTTAATAAGATGATTAAAAAAAATCCCGGCCAAGTCACCGGGATTTTACTTTATAACCAGTCAGTTACACCTTAGTCGCCCGCTTCTGTGGCCCCGCGATCACCTGAATAAATTCGGCGATCTGCTGCTGCTTGTGGGCGGAGAGCGTTTTACAGGTCTGGCGCAGGATGGTGACAACTTCCGGCTCTGGCCGGGGTTCCTGACAGTTGTCAAATGAGCAGACCGGGGTGTTTGCAGGCAGCAGCGGAGAAGAACGGGCTGGATACCGGCACGCTGGGCTTCAGCAACATTGAGAACAGGGCCGAGTACCAGGTTGAGCACCAGAGCGCGGGCATCAGCTCGGGCGGTAGCGTGGGCGGTGAGCGAAGGCAGCATCACCCCGATCTTTAA
>NZ_JBJGXA010000046.1:0-4312 GCF_045107195.1 Erwinia sp. AnSW2-5 | reverse complement strand
CTGGAAGGCGTGGAGCTGGAGTTTCGTGAAGATGCGTTGACGGCGATTGCCAAAAAGGCGATGTCGCGCAAAACCGGTGCCCGCGGGCTGCGTTCTATCGTGGAAGGCGCTCTGCTGAACACCATGTATGACCTGCCGTCGATGGATGACGTCGAGAAAGTCGTGGTGGATGCGCCGGTCATTGAAGGTGACAGCGAACCGAAGCTAATCTACGGTAAACCAGAAACTCAGCAGGCATCTGGCGAGTAACGTCTGGGAAGCCAGAACACCGCTGTTTTCTGTTAAAAGTCCGTAATCTCATTGAAGATTACGGACTTTTTTTATGCAAAATTTGCCCGCTTCTGAAAATATCATCGCCGGGCGATCCCTTGTTTTTCCCATATCAGTTAAATCAGTTTAACGGCTGAATTATAATATTTAACATCCCTGTAAATTAATAATCATAAAGAAAGCAATTCGAACTATATAAATGAACCGTTGTTTTATTTTTATGGAAACATTGTTTTGTAGTGGTGGTTATTTGGATCTTGATCACAGTTATGACGGGGGGGGATTAGTTATATTGTGTCATCGGTAGCGAAGGAATGTCTCTTTCGTGAAATTTTAACCATTATGGAATTAACCCGAATGATCGCAACGAGTATCCAGGATTATCTTCAGGAACAGGGTCTTTCCTCTCAACTTAAAAACCTGATTACACGGGCGCTCGATATTGTTCAGCAGCAACCTGATGCCGGACGCTATAATATTGAAGGTGATCAGGTATTTGTCCTGATCTCAACCCCCGAGACCGAACAGCAAGAGGCCCGGCAGGCTGAATACCACTATCGCTACCTTGATGTACAAATTCTGCTGGAAGGCTCTGAAAGGCTGGGTTATGGCCTGAAGCTTGCCTCTGCGGAACCCGATGCAAACTACTCTGCCTCTCAGGATATCACCTTCTGTAAAACCATCAGCAATGAACAGTTCCTGCAGTTTGAACCGGGCGATCTGGCAGTCTTTTTCCCACGTGAATATCATCGTCCTTTATGTGCTGTGCATGGCAATGCATTAGCGATTAAAAAAGCGGTGATTAAAGTGAATATGGACTTTATCCACTAGCGCTATTCAATGTTTTAATTTAATTCCAACACAATCCGTTTATTACGGCGGAATAGCTTCGCGTTGAATACTTAAAGGTTGAATGAGTTTAATATGAAAATTAAACAAGCTATCGAAAAGATCCCCGGTGGGATGATGCTGGTTCCCTTATTTATTGGTGCAATTGTCCATACGTTTTCACCGGATGCAGGGAAATATCTGGGATCATTTACCAACGGGTTAATGTCCGGTACGGTGCCAATACTGGCAGTGTGGTTTCTCTGCATGGGGGCGTCGATAAAAGTCAACGCTACGGGCACCGTTTTACGCAAATCAGGGACGCTGGTGTTGACCAAAATTGCTACAGCCTGGATTGTGGCGGCGATCGGTTCACGTATCATTCCTGAATATGGCGTAGAAGTGGGATTCTTTGCGGGGATGTCTACGCTGGCACTGGTCGCGGCGATGGATATGACCAATGGGGGCCTGTATGCCTCACTGATGCAGCAGTACGGTAGTAAGGAAGAAGCTGGCGCGTTCGTGTTGATGTCGGTTGAGTCTGGTCCGCTGATGACTATGGTGATCCTCGGCACCGCAGGTATCGCCTCTTTTGAACCGCATGTTTTCGTCGGTGCTGTACTGCCTTTCCTGGTTGGCTTCGCGCTGGGCAATATTGATCCGGAACTGCGTGAATTCTTCAGCAAGGCCGTCCATACCCTGATTCCCTTTTTCGGCTTTGCGTTGGGAAATACCATCAACCTTAACGTTATACTCGAAACGGGTCTGCTGGGCTGTCTGTTGGGTGTCAGTGTGATTATCGTTACCGGTATACCGCTGATGATTGCCGACAAGTTTATTGGCGGCGGTAACGGAACGGCAGGTATTGCTGCATCAAGCTCAGCGGGTGCGGCTGTGGCGACCCCAGTACTCATAGCTGAAATGGTTCCCCACTTCAAACCGATGGCCCCGGCGGCAACCGCGCTGGTGGCGACTTCTGTCATTGTCACTTCAATACTGGTGCCGATCCTTACGGCGATGTGGTCGAAACGCCACGCTGCCGCACCAGCCATATCCGCGGTGGTCTCTCCGGTCGCGGTGGTAGAAAGCCAGGCTGCCACGAAAGTTAAACATATCTGAATCCCTTCCAACTCTTCAGGGCAATGGCAAACCGGCATTGCCCGCCATGAATAAGGTCATCCTATGCAAGTTCGCCAAAGCATTCACAGCGATCACGCCAGAACGCTGGATACCGCCGCCCTGCGCCGCGAGTTTTTAATTGAGCAGATTTTTACTGCCGACAGCTACACCATGACTTACAGCCATATCGATCGCATCGTGATCGGTGGCGTGATGCCCGTCAATGAGACGGTGACTTTCGCAGCAGAGGTCGGTAAGCAGTTTGGCGTAAGCTATTTTCTGGAACGCCGTGAGCTTGGCGTGATCAATATCGGTGGCGCGGGAACCATCACCATTGATGGCGACTGCTATGAAGTGGGTAACAAAGAGGCGTTATACGTTGGTAAAGGGGCCAGGGAAGTTGTGTTTAGCAGTATCAGCGCCGCGACGCCGGCAAAGTTTTATTACAACAGCGCACCGGCACATACCCATTACCCTGTCACCCTTGTCACGCGTGACCAGGTTGCGCAGCAGACGATTGGCAGCCTGGCGACTAGTAATCTTCGCACCATTAACAAGTATCTGGTGCCGGATGTATTGACGACCTGCCAGCTGACGATGGGCCTGACCGAACTCGCCGAAGGGAACCTGTGGAACACCATGCCCTGCCATACCCACGATCGGCGCATGGAAGTCTATTTCTACTTCAATATGGATGAAGAAACGGCGGTGTTTCATATGATGGGCGAGCCGCAGGAAACCCGGCATCTATTGGTGCACAACGAGCAGGCAGTGATATCACCAAGCTGGTCGATTCACGCGGGTGTCGGAACCAAAAATTATACCTTTATCTGGGGAATGGTCGGAGAGAATCAGGTATTTGATGATATGGACCATGTCAAAATTAGCGATATCCGCTAAACCCATTTATGGGCGTGGGTTTGCAATAAAGGGATATGGAGGGGACGCCAGGAGTAAATGGCCAGTCAGTGAAAACACTGACTGGCATCAGGCCGCAGATTTGGCCTTTTTATGACGGTATAGCGCTTAGGCTTTCAGTTCGTCCCACTGGCTGATGACGTGAGTAGTGATACCGTAATCAACCGCCTGCTCAGGACTCATCCAGTAGTTACTGTCAGTGTCTTTCTCTACTTTTTCCAGAGGCTGGCCCGTCGCTTTGCTGATCAGCTGGTTGATACGTGCACGTGCACGCAGCAGCTCTTTCGCCTCGATCTCAATATCAGAGACTTTGCCGCGCACGCCGCCCAGGGGCTGATGGATCATAAAGCGGGTATTTGGCAGCGAGTAACGGTCATCTTTGTCAGCCGCGAGGAAAATGGTGATACCGGCGCTGGCAACCCAGCCTGTTCCAATAACCAGCACTCTCGGCTTCACAAATTTGATCATGTCGTGGATGGTGTCACCGGCTTCAACATGGCCACCCTGGCTGTTAATAAACAGTTTGATCGGCTCATCGCCCATTTCTTGCAGGATCAGCAACTGTGCAGTCACTTTCTCAGCAAGCGCCTGATTAATCTCACCAGAAATGATAATAGAGCGTGATTGCAGCAGCTTATTGACTGCCAGCGATGAATTCTTCTCTTCCTGCCCGTTTTCTTCTTTAGTTGGCTCTTGAGGCATGCTTTACACTCCATCGGATAATCATAAGTGACCAGAGTTTAGCATAATCCAATTACCAGCTAAATCAACAGTAACTTCAGGTGGTCTTTGTTATTTAAAACAGCATGTTAAATGATATTTAACCCTGAAAATAAAGGGGCTGATTGTTTTTTGTCCAGAGTCTGTGTGGTCATGATTCTCTCTTGTTAACATGACGCGCATCGGACTTTTACTCCCAATTGCAGCGGGAAATGGGCTATATTAAGGACTGGTACGTGTAAATTAAGTAAGGCATGAGGTTAACTGATGACAGATAAGCGCAAAGACGGTTCAGGGAAACTGCTGTACTGCTCTTTTTGCGGCAAAAGCCAGCATGAAGTGCGTAAGCTGATTGCCGGCCCGTCAGTCTACATCTGCGATGAATGCGTCGACTTATGTAACGACATCATTCGCGAAGAGATCAAAGAAGTTGTGCCACACCGTGAGCGCAACTCGC
>NZ_JBJGXA010000045.1:0-1332 GCF_045107195.1 Erwinia sp. AnSW2-5 | reverse complement strand
TATTCTCCACCGCATTCTTGCCCGCAATAGCCCCGGTCGTTGCGGCTGCCGAGCTGTTGCCTGCTACCGCTCCCGCTGCTCCGGCAGCAATTGTTCCTAACAGGCTCAGCTGCTCTTTGTCCGCCTGCGACAGTCTGGCAATCTCCTCTGGCGTGCTGGCGTGATAAAACGCTTCGGCAATAAAGCGCGTGACCAGCTCACCGCTGAACGCTCCGGCAGCTCCGGCGGCGGCATTGCCTCCCGACATCTGTGCCGCCACCGCACCCCACACCGCATGCGCCATCGCGTTGGCAACCACATTCGTGTTGCCGCCGGCATCGGTGGTTTGCGCTTTGATGACCTGCGCCACCAGTGGGTTGGCCGCTCCGGCAACCGCCTGTGAAATATTTCCGTTAACCAGTCCCTGAAGCACACCGCTTACTGCCTGAACCACCATCTGGTTCTTGCTGCCCACGCCGTAATCGGACATGGCTTTCTGATAGGCATCGCTTTCTCGTAATCCGGCCAGCCATTTGGCCCTTTCTTTTTCTGTCGCGTTATCTTTAAGCGGTGCAGCGCCTTTTTTCGCCTCTTCCAGCCCTTTGATATCGCCCATCGTGTTCACGATGCTAACCATCTGGCCGGTGATTTCCCCCACCGCCTGTGCCGTCTGTAAACGCTTCTGCTCTTTCTCTTTATCAAAAATCGGGCTGATGCTGCCGTTGGCCGAGGCAGTATCACGGCTCAGGCTCCCCACGTCCTGCTGTTGGTTAGCCGTATCGCGGATAACAATCGTGCCCTGTTCTACCGCAGACTGAGTGGTGCCTTCCGCATGCCCTTTGCCGTTCAGCCCTGCCAGCAGGGTGCTGGCCGAGTTCGACAGCACGTTGCTCAACATCTGCCCGCCCATTGAGCCGCCGTTGCTCATCCCTGCGCTGATACCGGCATGGCTGACCTTGTAATCCGCCTCATTGCCCAGGTTACTGAAGCCCAGCGTGCCGGTATCCAGGCGATTCTTATCCGCTGCCGCCTGGCTGGCAATCACGGCGCCGTTCAGCTGAGTATGTTCACCCACCTGAATATCAAACCCGCCCTTCCCGGCATAGATACCGCTCTGCTCCATCACGCTGTCATAGGTGCTGTGCATTTTGTCACGGCTGGCATTGATATAGCCGGACGCGGTCATTGAACCAAATGTGAAGCTGCCGCCTGCGCCAACGCTGGTCTGTTTTGAATCGTAGCGGTCGCTGTCCTGCTGGCTGGTGATGGTCAGATTGCGCCCGACATCGGCGCTGACCTTATTACCGTTCACCTGAGCACCGGTTAACGTAGTATCACGCCCGCTGTTCAGCG
>NZ_JBJGXA010000044.1:0-1889 GCF_045107195.1 Erwinia sp. AnSW2-5 | reverse complement strand
CCGGACGTCACGCGCCAGGACGGCGCGTGCCGAGGCCCGCATGGATGCGTCTTTTGCCGATCCGGCGTGCTCAAACTGGCCCCCAGACCTGACGCCGTACGATCAGCCACTCCTGTTTGTGATGCGGACCTGACGCCGGACGCTCAGCCACGAGGATTCAGAACGGTCGCCGTTCCCCCAGTATGTGATCCCCCCAGCAAAAAATAACACTCAGGTTTATATAAAATGAAACATCGTTTCATTTTGTTGAGTTTGCCGCGTTTTGCCGTTAAGCTGGCTTTATCAGTTTTGGTATCGGGCACTGTCCGCACACTCTCGGGTCACGGCAAGCGCCTGAACATGTTTGGTAAAACTCAAGGAAATAACATGATTCTGGATAATTTCTCCCTGGCGGGAAAAGTGGCGGTGGTGACCGGATGTGATACCGGCTTAGGTCAGGGCATGGCGCTTGGCCTGGCGGAAGCGGGCTGCGATATTGTCGGCATCAATATTGTCGAACCGACAGAGACCATTGAACGCATCGCGGCCACCGGGCGTCGCTTCCTCAGCCTGACCGCTGACCTCAGCGATACCAAAGTGATCCCGGCGCTGCTGGAGCGTGCCGTCGCCGAGATGGGCCACCTGGATATCCTGGTGAATAACGCCGGGATCATCCGCCGTGAAGATGCCATCGACTTCAGTGAAAAGAACTGGGATGACGTGATGAACCTGAACATCAAATCCGTGTTCTTTATGTCGCAGGCGGTGGCAAAACAGTTTATCGCGCAGGGAACCGGCGGGAAAATCATTAACATTGCGTCGATGCTCTCCTATCAGGGCGGCATCCGCGTTCCGTCGTATACCGCCTCGAAAAGCGCCGTGATGGGCGTCACCCGCCTGCTGGCGAACGAATGGGCGAAGCACCAGATCAACGTCAACGCGATTGCTCCGGGCTATATGGCCACCAACAACACCCAGCAGCTGCGTGCCGATGAAGCCCGTAGCGAAGAGATCCTCGGCCGCATCCCGGCCGGACGCTGGGGACTGCCAGCCGACCTGATGGGTCCGGTGGTGTTCCTCTCTTCCCCGGCATCTGACTATATTAATGGCTACACCATCGCCGTCGACGGCGGCTGGCTGGCGCGTTAATTCCCCCTAATTCACTGATGTGCAGCGGGCGAACCCGCTGCACCCAAGAGGACGTTAAAATGAAAATTGCACTGATGATGGAAAACAGCCAGGCCGCCAAAAACGCGACTATCCTGAAAGAGCTGAACGCGGTCGCCGGGGAGAAAGAGTACCCGGTGTATAACGTGGGCATGTCAGACGAGCAGGACCACCACCTTACCTATATTCACCTGGGGATCATGGCCAGCATTCTGCTGAACTCGAAAGCCGTGGATTTTGTGGTGGCGGGCTGTGGCACCGGCCAGGGCGCACTGATGTCGCTGAACCTGCATCCGGGCGTGATCTGCGGTTACTGCATCGACCCGGCAGATGCCTTCCTGTTTGCGCAGATCAACAACGGCAATGCGCTGTCGCTGCCGTTTGCCAAAGGCTTTGGCTGGGGTGCCGAGCTGAACGTGCGCTTTATCTTCGAGAAAGCCTTCAGCGGCGCGAAAGGCCAGGGCTATCCGGCTGACCGCAAAGAGCCTCAGGTGCGCAATGCCGGCATCCTGAATCAGGTGAAAGCCGCCATCGTGAAAGAGAACTACCTGGATACGCTGCGTGCTATCGATAAAGAGCTGGTGAAAACGGCGGTATCCGGCGAGCGCTTCCAGAAATGCTTCTTCGAGAACAGCCAGAATAAAGAGATCGAAAACTTTGTGCGTGAAATCCTCGCCTGAGTTTTTCCCTTTCTTCAGGTATAAAAAAACCGGTGCTGATTTGAACTGAACCCCAAAACCTGG
>NZ_JBJGXA010000043.1:0-47686 GCF_045107195.1 Erwinia sp. AnSW2-5 | reverse complement strand
AGTATCAGGCGACTTGTTAACTAAACCGTCCAGGTTTTGGGGTTCAGTTCAGAAAGGTCCGGTTTTTTTTCGCGCTTACAGCAGCTGCTTTTATTCTTCGCTGTCGTCACTTCCTGCATCAACCGGCAGCGGCCAGCCTCCCAGGCGCTTCCAGCGGTTTACCAGTTCGCAGAACAGATCGGCTGTTTGCACGGTATCGTACAGTGCGGAGTGTGCCTGGGCGTTATCAAAGGGCATTCCAGCCGCGGTACAGGCCTTCGCCAGAACGGTTTGTCCCAGCACCAGTCCGCTGAGTGCCGCAGTATCAAAGGTCACGAACGGGTGGAAAGGGTTGCGCTTCAGGCTGGCGCGTTCGGAAGCCGCATTCATGAAGTTCAAATCGAATGTGGCATTGTGTGCCACCATAATCGCGCGGCTGCAGCCACTTTCCTTAATGCCCTTGCGCACCAGTTTGAAAATAGCATGCAGCGCTTCATGTTCACTGACGGCACCGCGCAGCGGGTTTTCCGGGTCGATGCCGTTAAATGCCAGAGCTTCAGGTTGCAGAACTGAACCAACAAAAGGCTCTACGTGAAAATGGATCGTCTCATCCTTCTCCAGCCAGCCATCGTCATTCATCTTTAGCGTTACCGCTGCGATTTCCAATAATGCGTTAGTTTTGGCATCAAAACCGGCAGTTTCAACATCAATAACAACTGGATAAAAACCGCGAAAACGGCTGCTAAGGGTATTCAGTTCATTCGATTCAGACATCGGCATCTCACAGGAGAAAAAAGGCAGCGCGCATTATGGCAAATTTTGTCGGGGGATGCAGCAGGGAGGGGAAATGGGTGCCTAAAAGGCACCCGAAATACTTAGTGGCCGAGGCCATTACCCGCTTGTTTGTTCTCGATCAGCTCAATTTTATAGCCATCGGGGTCTTCAACAAACGCGATCACTGTGGTGCCGCCTTTTACCGGGCCAGCTTCACGCGTCACGTTCCCGCCATCGTTGCGGATACGATCGCAGGTCGCGGCGACATCATCCACGCCCAGTGCAATGTGCCCATAAGCATTCCCCAGGTCGTATTTATCCACGCCCCAGTTGTAGGTCAGCTCAATGACAGCACCTTCGCTCTCTTCGGTGTAGCCGACAAACGCGAGGGTGTATTTATATTCGGTATTTTCACTGGTGCGCAGCAGGCGCATGCCCAGCACTTTGGTATAAAAATCAACGGAGCGTTGCAGATCGCCAACGCGCAGCATGGTGTGAAGTAAACGCATAACATCCTCTTTTATCGGCGTCATCGGTGGATGACGTAAAAAAACCAGTATAACGATTATGCCCTCGGGTGCGAACCCTTGTGGCCATTAACCGAGAAATGGATAGTCGGTATAACCTTCCGCACCGCCGCCATAGAACGTCTCTGGTTTAGGTTCGTTCAGAGGAGCATCGTTTTGCAGGCGCGCAACCAAATCCGGGTTAGCAATGTAGCTACGGCCAAAGGCAACGGCATCAATCAGACCTTGTCCGATAAGGGCTTCGGCTTTTTCTGCCGTGTAACCGCCAGCGCCGACAATCACACCAGGATAGACAGCACGGATCGCCTGACGGAATTCGCTGGTATACGGCTTGCCACCGGCCCAGTCAGGTTCGGAAATGTGCAGGTAGGCCAGCTGGCGTTTTGCCAGTTCGGCAATAAAGTACAGGGCCGCTTCTTCCTGATCTTCGCCGTTATCCAGACCGTTGAAAGGCCCCAGCGGAGAGATACGGATACCAATGCGATCGGCGCTCCAGCCAGCAATGGCTGCATCCACCACTTCCAGTGCAAAACGGGTACGATTTTCGATGCTGCCACCGTACTGGTCATCACGCTGGTTGGATGCCGGGGAGAGGAACTGGTGAATCAGGTAGCCGTGCGCGGCATGCAGTTCAACCAGGTCAAAGTCGGCCTCACGGGCATTAATCACAGCCTGACGGAAGTCACCGACGATACCCGCAACTTCTGCCGTTGCTAATGCGCGTGGAGTGGAAGTGGTTTCACGTACTGGCTTCCCCTCTGCATCACGCAGGGAGGTGCGGGTTTCGGCATTAATAGCAGAGGCAGAGACAGGAGCCTTGCTTTCCGGCTGCAGGCTGGCATGAGAAATACGTCCGGTGTGCCAAAGCTGTACGGCGCTGTGGCCGCCATCCTGGTGAATCCCCGCGTTAATCGACTTCCACGCGCCGATCTGCTCTGACGAATGTAATCCCGGTGCGCCAGCATAACCTTTCGCCTGGAAACTGATCTGTGTGGCTTCAGTAATAATCAGCCCGGCGGTTGCGCGCTGACGGTAATACTCACCCATCAGCGGGGTTGGGATATCGCCGGGTTCAATGCTACGCAGGCGCGTCAGCGGCGCCATAAAAATGCGGTTCGGCACGGTGATAGCACCGGTTTTCAGCGGGGTAAACAGCGTGTTCAATTTCATAACTTACTCCTGGTAGACCGGTCGACTAGTGTGGGTTGTTTTTTTAATCTTTACGCAATATTCGCGTCATTTCCTGCCATGCATTCAGTAACGGTGCGTTATCACGGCAGATTTTACTTTGCAGACTGGCGCCCAGCCACAGTGTGTACAGGGTTTGCGCACAGGACGCACAGTTCACGTCTGCATGCAGTGTTCCCTGTTGTTGTGCTTTATCCAGTGCTGCCTTGAGGGTGTCCATCAACGCGGACGATCCCGCATGCAGCGCACTGCGCATGGCCTCAGACAGATCGCAGACTTCGGCGGATAATTTCACCGACAGACACCCTGCAAAACTGCTTTCCTGACAGTAAGCGAGCGACTGATGATAATAGTCGAGCACGCGCTGGCGGGAATCATCCTGATGGTCGTCAAGATAATCCTGAAGACGTTGGTGGTAGCGGGCGAAGTAGCGTTCAAGCATCGCAACGCCGAACACTTCTTTTGAAGGAAAGTAGTGGTAGAACGACCCTTTTGGCACTTCTGCCTGTTTCAGCAGCTCGATCAGGCCCATACCGTTGAAGCCGCGCTGAAGGCAGAGCAGTTCACCGGTATCGAGCAGATGTTCACGTGTGTCAAAGCGGGTCGTTTTATTCATCGCAGTAGGGTACTAGACCGAACGGTCGGTTTCAACCCTTAGCGGCTTTTACGACACGATCGGATCATATCCAGAGAAGGCTGGTACTCACGGGTCTGCACATTCATCATGCCCAGCAGGGTATGGAAAATGTTGTCCTGAGAGACATCATCCGTCTGTGCCTGTTGTTGCAGGCATTGCTGATCAATGCCGAATGCCGTGGCATAGTCCGGCGACATCCAGAGTAAAAACGGAATATGCGTCTGCTGGCTCGGTGCAAAGACGTAAGGCGTGCCGTGCAGATACATTCCGTGTTCCCCCAGTGACTCTCCATGATCGGAGAGATACACCATCGCTACGTTGTATTTATCACTGTACGACTTCAGCAGATTAATCGTGTTGTGCAGCATACTGTCAGTATAGAGAATGGAGTTGTCGTAGGTATTGATCAGCGCCTGATGGTCACAGTCCTGAATCTGGTTACTGTCACAGGTCGGCGTAAACTGGCGCATCGTGTCCGGATAACGTAGATAGTAAGCAGGACCGTGGCTACCCATCTGATGCAGGACAATCACCGTGTCATCCTTCACGCTATCAATATAGTTATTGAGGCGATGCAGCAGCACGTCATCAAGACAGTAATCACTTTTGCATAATGCACTGACCTTCCATTGGGTCATATCCGTATGGGGAACGCGATTGCAGGCACCTTTGCAGCCACCGTCATTTTCGCGCCACAGCACGTTAATCCCGGCATGTGCCATCACATCCAGCAGCCCTTCCTGATGGCGTGCAAGCGCCGCGTCATACTGCTGGCGCGGCATATTGGAAAACATGCAGGGCACAGAGATGGCGGTTTCGGTGCCGCAGGAAGTGGCGTTGCGATAGTAGATGACATTGTCGCGCTTCAGTTTCGGATTGGTCTCTCGGGTATAACCTCCGAGTGAGAAGTTTTCAGCCCGAGCGGTTTCTCCCAGTACAAAAATCACCAGCGTCTTCTTCTGCTCACCGGCCAATAGCGTGCCTTTACGGGCATCCTGACCTATTTTCACCAGCGTCTGATCCCCGGCAAACCAGCGATTATTGGCGTAGTGCCCAATGCTGCTGACCACATTGGCTGGCGTGATCATTTTCACCAGCCCTTTATTATTGCGGATCATCGAGGCGTAATCTTTATAGAACAGCGCCGCCACCAGAAGCACCACTAAAATGGCACCCAGAGACGTCACCACGCGCCAGACGATAGCCATCCACCACGGGCGGTTGTTTTCGATTCGGGTGAGGAAAATGATGACCAGGGGGAGCACGCCCAGCAGCAGCATCCAAAGGAGATACTTCATGCTGAACAGAGAGGTCGCTTCCTGCAGGTCTGTCTCAAATACGTTCTGGATCATGTTGGTATCAATGACCGTACCGAAACTGAACATAAAGTAGTTAGCCGCGGCACTGGCAACGATCAGTATAGCCAATACAGGCTTACGTAACCACGGCAGCGCAATGACGTTAAAAATCAGCAAAAAAGCGCAAAAAAGCACGATGGGAAGGGTGGCTGCATAGAGATAATCATGCAGACCTTGATAAGGGATCGTTTTCCATGCACGCAGCAGGAAAAGACTGTTGAGTATCAGCGCGAAAAACAACGCAGCGCAAACGTTAAAAGTAATTTCATTACAACGTAACTTGTTCAGGCGTTTCATGGTCGTCCAGTAACAGAATAATCTGAAATAACAGTAGCTGGAAAACCTTAGATAAACCTTAACCTTGATTAAACATTGAGATAGCCCGCCAGAAGCGGGCCAAAACATTAGTAAGCAACGGTAAACTGCTGGCGAATATGCTGCGGATGTTCGATTTCATCCAGGATCGCGACGGCCAGATCAGCAACGCTCACAGATGCAGGTTTGTCTCCGTCCATCAGTAGTGAGGTGGTGCCAAGACGGAACTGAGCAGTACGCGGTCCGGGTTCGAGAAATGCGGCGGGTGAAAGGTAAGTCCACTCCAGCGCCTGCTCTTCAGCCTGAAGCTGGTTGCGCAACGCGCGTGCGCCGAGCGCACCCGGTTTGATATTGGCCGGGAAAGCTTCAGTATCCACCAGCTCCACGCCCGGAGCCACTTCCAGGCTGCCTGCGCCACCCACCACCAGCACGCGCTTCACACCGCTGCTTTTTACAGCTTGCAGGATTTGCTGGCTGCCACGGGTGAATTTTTCAAACAGGTCGCTTTCTGCCCAACCTGGATTATAGGCGCTGATCACTGCATCCTGACCTTTCAGAACGTCACTCAACCAGGTGCTGTCATGAATATCACCTGTCGCCACAGTCAACAGAGGGTCAGAAGGCAGATTTTTTCCAGAACGGGATACAGCAGTAACCTGATGCCCACGCGCCAGCGCTTCTTTTACAACATCAGGGCCGACAAAACCGGTTGCGCCAATAATGGTAATGTTCATTTATTCATTCCTCTGTAAGTGTGGATTCAACTTTACTGCTTAACAGACAGGATGATAAGTGGCATATTTCAGCTTTTATAATGAAGTGGTACTTACGAATAATGGAAAAACTTAACCGTATGGCGGTGTTTGCAACGGTGGTCAGCGAAGGTTCTCTGGCCGCTGCTGCACGTCGACTGGGTATGTCACCTTCGGCAGTGAGCCAGCATTTGCGGGCGCTTGAGCAGGCGGTTGGTGTTCCATTACTGCATCGTTCGACCCGAAAACTCACGCTTTCTGAGGCGGGCGCGGCATTCTATCCGGGCTGTGAGGCCATGCTTAATCACGCGCTGGAAGCGGAAAAACGCCTCGCGGAAATGCGCGACACCCTGAGCGGAGAGTTACGCATCAGCGCCACGGTCGGGATCGGCGGTCAGCCGCTATGCAGTGCGTTATCACCGTTGTTGCAGCAGAACCCGGGGCTGAAGCTCCGCATTATTGCCACCGATAATGTACTGGATATGATTGAGCATCGGATTGATATTGCACTGCGCTTTAGCCGTCAGTTAAGTGATGCCAATATTATTGCCCATCCACTGGCAGAATGGCCGATGGTCATCTGTGCAGCACCTGCCTATCTCAGCCGTTATGGTGTGCCGGAAACGCCGCAGGCGCTCTCAACTCATCGCTGGATACACGGCCACCGTACACATCGCCATATTGATTTTCATCACCCGAGAGAAGGGGCGTTGACGCTGCGTCTGGCCGAGGGGCAGGTGGTCAGCGACAGCATGAACGTGATGCGTGCGTTTACCGTCGCAGGTATGGGGCTGTCATTGCAGCCGTTACAGGAGATCCAGGAGGAGCTACACAGCGGGCAATTAATGGTGCTGTTGCCTGAGTGGCGCGCCAGCTCGCTAAAACTGACCGCACTCACGCTGGAACGCGTTTTACCGGAGAAGAGCCAGCAGGCTTTACGTGCGTTACGTGACTATTTTAGTAAAAATCACCGTGTCGTACTTGCAGACATGGGATGAGCCGTCTTCAATAAAGAAAGAGCGAACTCACCAGGAGGGGCGGTGGCAGAACAATTAGAGTTTTTCCCGGTACCCAGTCCCTGTCGGGGGATCTGTCAGGTTAACGAACGCGGTTACTGCCGTGGCTGCCTGCGTAGCCGTGAAGAACGGTTCAACTGGATGGCCTATAACGATGCACAGAAACGTGAAGTTCTGCGTTTGTGTCGGCTGCGTTTCCAGCGCCAGCGTCGTGGGGGAAATCCAGACATTCCGGATGAGCCAGAGCAGCCAACATTGTTTTGACCCGGAGTTTGATCCGGTCCTGTTGTAGCGATAACCTGATGGCGTATTATCCGGGTCAGCTATTTCATCAACGGGAGTAAGAATAAGATGCTACAACGCGTACAGATCGCCCCACAGGGACCGTCATTTTCACCTCTGGTGATGGGATACTGGCGGTTGATGGAGTGGGGAATGACCTCTCAGCAACTGGTGCAATTTATTGAGCAACATCTGGAATGCGGTATCAGCACGGTTGACCACGCTGATATTTATGGCGGCTACCAGTGTGAAGCAGAGTTTGGCAAGGCACTGCGCCTGCAACCCGCTTTGCGTCAACGTCTGGAGTTGGTCACGAAATGCGGTATCGCCACTACGGCAAACCCAGAGAACTCGCTGGGGCACTATGTCACGGATGCTTCGCACATCATTAATAGTGCTGAGAATTCACTGCGTTATTTCAACACGGACTACCTTGATCTGTTATTGATCCACCGTCCCGATCCATTGATGGACGCTGATGAGGTTGCCAGTGCGTTTCAGCAGCTTCATCAAAGCGGAAAAGTAAAACATTTCGGTGTTTCTAACTTTACCTCGGCACAATACTCGCTGTTACAGTCACGGCTGCCATTTACTCTGGTCACGAACCAGGTTGAAATTTCCCCTGTGCATCAGCCCCTGTTGTTGGATGGTACGCTGGATCAGTGTCAGCAGATGCGCGTGAGACCGATGGCCTGGTCATGCCTTGCGGGCGGAACGATGTTCACTGCCCCTGAGTACCAGCCGCTGCGTGATGAACTGTTACTGATCCAGCAAGAGACTGGTGCAGAGAATATTGAGCAGCTGATCTACGCCTGGATTCTGCAACTCCCTTCTAAACCACTGCCGATTATCGGAAGTGGTAAAATTGAGCGAGTCAGTGCGGCAGCGAAAGCGGTTAACATCACACTGACTCGTCAGCAGTGGTTCCGCATTCGCAAAGCCGCACTGGGTTTTGATGTGCCGTAATCTGCATTCCCGTTATTTATAGAAGAGATATGATCCTTTCAGATCAGGCTTCAAAAAATACGACTATCTCCAGGGTATGACGGGCGACATCACGTTTTTGTCGTTTGCAATCGTGAGAGTGAACAGTATAAACGCCAGATGATCCCAGCCAGATCGATGCCCTGGTCTTCCGGAGTATCACTCAGTATTTCGATACGCTGTTGCAGTGTTTTCAGCGTATCGTTCAGCGACATATGGTGTATCCCGCGTTCACTGATAATCGATTGCAAATCGTGCAGCACGGCGTCGCGTATAGTGGCTAACGCAGGCGAGTGGGTTCTCCAGTTGCGCAGAGTCCAGGCAATATGCGAACAGTTGAGCAATACCACGCCCCAGCGCATCAACCACAGATGTGCCTGATCATCGCGACTGTTTTTAAGTTGGTTGATGCGGTGATAAACCAGCGACTCAAAACTGTTCTGACTCCGGCGCGGGTGTCTTCCTAACTGGTCGACAAACTCACCGCGTAACGCACGGATATGACGCCTGCTGCGGCGTTTATCTGAACTGGGATGCAAAATACTGAAGGCCAGCCAGACCAGGGCCACGCCACAGACTTTGGCCAGGTTATCATTGATAAAGCCCGGAAAATCATAAGTGGGAGGATTGGTGACTGCCAGGAAAGACCCCATAAAAACAATCAGTTGACCCCAAAGTGCCGCCCGTTTTTTCTGCTGTAATTTAAACAGTTGCATGGTGATCAGCAGGGGGAAGAGTACGATAAGAAACTGCCACATTACGGTCACCTGGATCATGAAGGCAAATTTCATGACAAAGCTGAAGAGTGACAGCAGCACCAGTGTTTTTAGTAATAATGAGGCACTGCTGACCGGGGATGCAGAGGAGGAATAAAGCACGCAACTGATGGCCGCCAGCGTCAGTGCTGAGCTACCGGCATCCCACTGAGTGGTGATCCAGAAACTGGTTCCAAACAAAATGACGCTGAAGGTCCGCAGCGCATTCCAGCTGGCTTCAGCCCCATCTGCCTCGCGTGCCAGTGACGGCACAACCGGAGGGGTGAGATCCGTATGGTTATCTGCTCGTTCGAACTGGCGTAACCAGCGTGAGATATTCAGATACAGCCAGCAGAAGTAACGCAACTGTTCCCAGAAGGCCCGGTGTTGGTAATCCGTCGTGTCCTTCGGGGCGGCGCGGTACAGTATCTGCGCCAGGTGATATTTATCCGTTTCACCACGTGTCATCGCTTCCAGTAGCTGGTGCAATGTTCCAAACAGGTTTTCTGGTGGATTATCCCAGTTCAACAACATCCGGTGAAGGCTGGAGAGAGTGCTGGTCAGGCGCAGTTGCTGATGCAAAACATAGTTCAGCACATTGTTTTGACGGCGAAAGCGGTAATGGCTCCAGAATGCCTGTATGCGCAGCAGATTCATCGTCAGGATCTCGCCAATCACATTTTCGTGCGCCTGGCGTATCGTGCTGGTGTCCTCTTTATTTATCATCACCATTGCATGGTCGAGCAGTTTGCTGTGCATCTCTTTCAGGGAATGGATTAACGTTTCTCCATCCGAGGTGCTGGGCAGGATCATCATCATCAGCGCGCCACACAGTATCCCGGAAATGACCTCGCACACGCGAGCCTGTGCAATGGTCCATATACTGTCGATCTCAACCACATTGACACCGCTAAAGGCGATGATGGCTGCGGTGTAACCCGCCAGTGAAAAGGCATAAGCCACATTATTTTGATAATGGTTTGATACCCAGGTACACAACGCCAGCCAGCTCGCGATACTCACGGCAAAAAGCCAGGGTTCGTCCAGCGTATGACCGGCGATCATCAGGGCTGCCGTCGCCCCCAGCATGCTGCCTGCAATGCGGCCCAGACTTTTACTGATTACCCCGCCAACGGTCGGAAAACTTACCACCGCCGCTGACGTCATCGCCCAGTATGGTTCATCTAACTGAAGGGCGTAAGCGATACTCAACGCCAGACACATGGAGATGGAATTACGCAGGGCATAGCGCCATTGTGCGGCGGTGGCTTTGATCCACGGCAACTGCTGCCATTGCAGCCAGCTCAAATTCAGACGACTCATGGCTGGACAGAAATAGTGCAGGTGGTCCCGGCGACCAGTGAGACGGAGGACGGAAGATGAGTCAGGCGGAAACGCACTGGCACACGCTGGGCCAGCCGGACCCAGGGAACGTTCGGTTTGATATCCGGCACCAGGCCGCTGTCAGATTCGACACTCTGGTCGTAGATCGCCCGGCCAATACTTTGTACCACGCCAGTGAGTGGCTGGTTGTTGCTGTACAAGATGATATTCGCCTGGGCACCTGTGCGGATATGGCGCAGTTTGGTTTCTTCAAAATAACCCATCACGTAAAACGAATGACTGTCTACCAGCACAAACAGCGGTGAGCCGGTGCTGGCGTAGTTGCCTACACGGGTTTCCAGATTGTTGATCCAGCCATCGGTGGGGGCAAAAACCACTGTCTGCGACAGGTTCCAGCGCGCACGGTCTAACTCAGCCTGAGCAGCCTTAAAGCTTGCATCCATTGCCTTTACGTTGAGATTAGCGACATCAAGATCTTCTTCTGAAATAACATTACGCGGAAGGTTTTGACGTCGGTGCGCCTCATGCTGTGCCTTGACCAGGTCCGACTGCGCCTTCGCCAGCTGGGCTTCTGCATTTAATACGGCAATACGAAAGGGCTCGTCATCAAGGGTAAATAAGCGGGTTCCTTTGGTTACAAACTGGTTATCTTCGACATCCAGCTCAACAATGCGCCCGGAGACCTGTGGAGTAATGCTGACCAGTTCTGCTCTGATTTTGCCATCTCGTGTCCAGGGTGACTGCATATAGTAATTCCACATCCACCAACCGGCACAGAATGCCGCAGCGAAAAAAAACAGTGTGGAAAAGTACTTTAAAGAATTTAGCTTCATAACGTTACCCGATGATTAACAACCCAAGAGAGGCGGCGATGCAGAGAATAAACAGGGAGAGATCGAACAGAGTGGGGTGCCAGATTTCGCCTGAGTACATCCAGTCACGCAGCAACGGATGAAGTAGCAGCCATAAGAAAAAACCGAGCAGGACGACTTTAAAAAGCGGCGGAAAAAAAAGTGAGTCCCCGAACACCAGTTCGGTGATGGGGCTGGCAGCAGGTAATAGTGATGTAATCACACACAAAATCCCTATGTTCAGTGAATTGTTGGTGAGGATAACTCAATGCGCCTATCTGATTATGATGGATTTGTGTTTTGCCTTGTAAACTCGCAGAATAGTCTAAAATCATGCTTGATAGCTAGCAAGCTAATTATAAGAGGTAGAAATTGAATACGACTCTGGGAACTGACCTGTCAAGATTAGTGCGCATCTGGCGTGCGCTGATTGATCAACGATTGAAACCGTTGCAGCTGACGCAAACCCATTGGGTGACGTTACACAACATTCATCAGCTACCACCTGAACAGTCACAAATTCAGTTGGCAAAAGCCATTGGTATTGAGCAACCTTCTTTGGTCCGTACTCTCGACCAGTTGGAAGAAAAAGGATTAATTACGCGCAGCACCTGTGCGAATGATCGCCGGGCTAAGCGTATCAGCCTGACGGCACAGGCAGAGCCGATTATTACTCAGGTTGAGCATGTGATTGATGCGACGCGTGATGATATTCTGGCCGGAATTTCTCAGCCCGAAATCGAAAAAATGGTGACGCTGATTGCCAGACTGGAAAGGAATATTCTTGAGCTTCAGGGACGAGACGAATAAAAAAAACCGGCATAAGAAGCCGGTTTTTTTATGTGCTAATGACACCTTAGCGTGGGGAAACAGTGACCTGGCGACCGTTTGAGGCCATTGCTACGCGCTGACCAGGAGAGTAACGGCTTGCTGCCTGCTTCTGGACCACGATAATGGTGTCGCCATCATCTTTGCGGATTTCCAGTTCAACACCCTGGCTTTTGTTCAGCGATCCCTGAACACCCTGGCCTGCAACACCACCGGCTACGGCACCGGCTGCGGTTGCCAGGTTACGCCCCGTACCACCACCTACTGTGTTGCCGAGTAAACCACCCAGCACGGCACCGCCAATGGCCCCGATAACGTTGCTGTCATCGCCACCCTGGATTTGCACCGGGCGAACAGACACCAGCGTACCGTAGGTCACAGACTGGGGCTGTTTAACTTCAGAGGCGCTGTAAACATCACCGGACAGAGTATTATCATTTACACAGCCAGCCAGCGTTATCCCGGCAAGTGCCACGATTAATAAACGCATCGTCATCATTAAAACTCCTATGTGTAGCAGGTGCTGCGAGACATTGGGCAGCGGTCAATAACACTATTATAAGGTACAAGCCGCGCCTTTCTCACTATTAGTTTGTAAAAGCAACGCAGAAAGATAACCTGGGGCGCTTAAACGTGGATTCAATCACGACAATAAAATGTGGCACAGTTAACAACGTGAATAAAAGATCATTAAATCATAGAATTGACGCGCTAATTTTGCCAGGCTGGCGCAATGAAACTCATACCCGCAGACGGGATAAGGCGAAGGCATGAAATCAGGTCGATTTATTGGCGTTATGTCTGGCACCAGCCTGGACGGCGTTGACGTGGTGATGGCGGTGATTGATGGACATATCGTGGCACAGCAGGCCAGCTATAGTCACCCGATCCCGCAGGCGTTACGCCAGCAGATCCTGGCAATCTGCCAGGGGCAGTCATTAACGTTGTCGCAGTTGGGGCAACTGGATACCCGTTTAGGACGGTTGTTTGCCGATGCGGTACTGGCGCTACTCAAACAGCAGGGATTGTGCGCGGACGACATTACCGCCATTGGCTGCCACGGCCAGACAGTGTGGCATGAGCCACAGGGTGATGCCCCGAACACCCTACAAATTGGTGATAATAATCAGATAGCGGCAGCGACGGGGATCACCGTGGTGGGTGACTTCCGTCGGCGCGATATGGCACTGGGCGGGCAGGGCGCACCGCTGGTTCCGGCTTTCCACCACGCGGTATTGATGCACCCCACCGAGCGCCGAATGGTACTGAACATCGGGGGAATTGCGAATTTGTCCTTGCTGTTGCCTGGGCAGGCGTTGCGAGGTTTTGATACCGGGCCTGGCAATATGCTGCTGGATGCCTGGGTCTGGCGGCAGCAGGGTAAACCTTATGATAAAGACGGTGTCTGGGGTGCCGGGGGGAACGTAGCCTGGCCGTTGCTGCAACAGATGCTGAGCGATCCCTATTTTGCACTGAGTGCGCCAAAAAGTACGGGCCGCGAATATTTCAATCTGAGCTGGCTGGAGCAGCAGTTGTCATCCTTCCCTGGTTTGCTCGCCCAGGATGTACAGGCAACGCTGGTGGAGCTGACGGCGACCACGATCGCGCAGCAAGTTTTGCTCAGCGGAGGTTGTGACAGACTGTTAGTGTGCGGCGGCGGTGGTCATAATCCACTATTAATGTCGCGTCTGGCGGCGCAGTTAGCCGGGACGGAAGTGATGAGTACCGACCAGGCAGGGATCAGTGGCGATGATATGGAAGCGCTGGCTTTCGCCTGGCTGGCATGGTGTACCTTGAGTGGGTTACCGGGCAATTTACCGTCGGTGACCGGTGCGCGCGAGGCCAGCGTGATCGGGGCAATATTCCCGGCAAATCGTCCGGTTCGCTGATTGCATCACCCGAAAAGACGTTTTAGCCTAAGTAAACGTCACGTAGCTCACAAGGAATAAACAATGAAGAAGTGGTATATCGCCGGCATGCTGGTGGCATTGTCAGGATGCAGCTATTTTCAGACCGGCTCTCAGGAACAGGTCAAAACATTGCATTATACCTGCGGCACGCTGCCGTTAACGGTCAAACTGGATAACAGTAAAAGTGAAGTGAGCCTGATCCTCGACGGTCAACCGTTGGTGCTGAAGCAGCAGCCTGCGGCGTCCGGAACCCGTTACGGCGATGAGCATTACGCTTTCTGGTCGAAGGGTGACAGTGCATTCATTGAGCGCAATGACAAGATTATCATTAACGACTGTCAGCTACAGCAGCCAGCCAGTTAACCCATTGAACTATTGTAGGGTGCGGCGCACAATGCCTTATCCCTACCTATCAGAAGCCAGAGCGATGACCGACAGCGACCATCTGCAACAAATTGCCCATCTGCGGCGCGAATACACGCGTGGCGGCCTGCGCCGCAAGGATCTTCCTGCTAACCCGTTAACCTTATTCGAACACTGGCTTAACCAGGCGGTTGAAGCACAGTTGCCGGACCCGACGGCCATGAGTGTTGCTACGGTTGATGAACATGGGCAACCTTATCAACGTATTGTCCTGTTGAAGCATTTTGATGAGCGCGGCATGGTGTTTTACACCAATCTGGGCAGCCGTAAGGCGCAGCAGCTGGATAATAACCCACGTATCAGCCTGCTGTTTCCCTGGCATATGCTGGAGCGTCAGGTCATGGTGCTGGGCAGTGTTGAGCGCCTGTCCACGCTTGAGGTCTTGAAGTATTTCCACAGCCGCCCACGTGACAGTCAACTCGGTGCCTGGGTATCGAAGCAGTCCAGCCGTATCTCTGCCCGTGGCATCCTCGAAGGCAAGTTCCTCGAACTAAAGCAGAAATTCCAGCAGGGAGAAATTCCCTTGCCGAGTTTCTGGGGCGGGTATCGGGTCAAAATTGATTCCATGGAGTTCTGGCAGGGCGGCGCTCATCGTCTGCATGACCGTTTTTTCTACCAGCGTGAAGATGACGCGTGGAAAATCGACCGTCTGGCACCTTAAAATACGAAATAATGCCGTGAATGGGTGGATCGCAGCGGTCCGGCCCATTATTCTATATCCCTTATTTTTCTCTCTCCGCGTTTCAGCGGAAAGCTGTGTACCAGCTTAGGTGCAGACTTTTTTTACATGGAGTCTTAGATGGCCAGCAGTAACCTGATCAAACAATTGCAAGAGCGGGGCCTTGTCGCCCAGGTAACGGATGAAGATGCGTTAGCAGAACGACTGGCGCAGGGGCCAATCGCACTCTATTGCGGCTTCGACCCGACTGCCGACAGCTTGCACTTGGGGCATCTGGTGCCGTTGCTCTGCCTGAAACGTTTTCAGGATGCCGGACACAAGCCAGTGGCTTTAGTCGGTGGCGCAACTGGCCTGATCGGCGACCCGAGCTTTAAAGCAGCCGAGCGTAAGCTGAACACCAGTGATACCGTGAATGAATGGGTCGATAAAATCCGTCATCAGGTTGCCCCTTTCCTTGATTTCAACTGCGGCGACAACAGCGCGATTGCGGCTAACAACTATGACTGGTTTGGCAGCATGAACGTGCTGACCTTCCTGCGTGATATTGGCAAGCACTTCTCTGTAAACCAGATGATTAACAAGGAAGCGGTCAAGCAGCGTCTGAACCGTGACGACCAGGGGATCTCTTTCACCGAGTTTTCTTACAACCTGTTGCAGGGTTACGACTTCGCCTGTCTGAACGAACGCCACGGCGTAGCGTTGCAGATTGGGGGTTCTGACCAGTGGGGGAACATCACCTCCGGTATCGACCTGACGCGTCGTATGCATCAGAACCAGGTGTTTGGTTTGACCGTTCCGCTGATCACCAAATCTGACGGCACCAAATTCGGTAAAACCGAAGGTGGCGCAGTGTGGCTCGATGCGAAGAAAACCAGTCCTTACAAGTTCTACCAGTTCTGGATTAATACCGCAGACGCGGACGTTTATCGCTTCCTGAAGTTCTTCACTTTCCTGAGCATTGATGAAATCAACGCGCTGGAAGACGAAGACAAGAACAGCGGTAAAGCCCCGCGTGCTCAATATGTTCTGGCCGAACGGGTGACTAAACTGGTACACGGCGAGGAGGGTCTGGTGGCCGCGCAGCGCATTACCCAAAGTCTGTTCTCCGGTGCGTTGAGCGAACTGACCGAGCAGGATCTGGCACAGCTGGCGCAGGACGGTATGCCTGGCGTGGAGCTGGAAAACGGTCAGGATCTGCAACAGGCGCTGGTCAATACTGAACTGGCCCCGTCACGCGGTCAGGCACGTAAACTGATTGATGCGAAATCCATCAGCATCAACGGTGCGCTGCAAACCGAAGCAGAATATGCCTTTGTGGATGCCGATCGCCTGTTCGGCAAATACACCCTGCTGCGTCGCGGTAAAAAGAACTACAGCTTAATCAGCTGGAAATAATAAGCGGGTTCGTTCCGTACTGAAGCCGGCAATGCCGGCTTTTTTTAGGCAAGAAAGGTCAGAGTCGCGCGATGAAAAATATTCTCTCCATCCAGTCCCATACTGTTTTTGGTCACGCCGGAAACAGTGCAGCAGAATTTCCTATGCGCCGCCTGGGCGCAAACGTTTGGCCACTCAATACCGTTCAGTTTTCCAACCATACTCAGTATGGTCACTGGGCAGGTACGGTCATGCCGGCCAGCCATCTGACCGAGATTGCCCGGGGTATTGGGGAAATTGATCGTCTGAAGACCTGTCACGCTGTGTTAAGTGGCTATCTCGGTTCTGCCGAGCAGGGTGAGGCCATTCTTGAGATTGTGCGCATGGTTAAAGCGGCAAACCCTGAAGCCTGGTATTTCTGTGATCCAGTAATGGGTCACCCGGAAAAGGGCTGCATTGTGGCACCGGGTGTCGCTGAGTTTCACACTCAGATTTTATTACCGGCCAGCGACATTATTGCGCCCAATTTGCTGGAGCTGGAAATACTCAGCGGCCATCCGGTGGCTGATGTGGAGCAGGCGGTTGCGACAGCGCGTGAGCTGATCGCTAAAGGGCCAAAAGTTGTGCTGGTCAAGCATCTTGCACGTGCGGGTTACCGCAGCGATCGTTTCGAAATGCTGCTGGTCACGGCAGATGAAGCCTGGCATATTGCCCGTCCGCTGATTGACTTTGGCGTGCGCCAGCCGGTGGGTGTCGGTGACCTGACCAGCGGATTACTGCTGGTGGATCTGCTGCATGGACAGTCGCTACAGCAGGCGCTGGAGCATGTCACGGCGGCTGTGTATGAAGTGATGCTGAAAACCCATCAGATGGGTGAGTATGAGCTACAGCTGGTTGCGGCACAGCAGGCGATTGCTGAACCGCAGCAACATTTCTCGGCAGAAAAACTCTGACCTGCCATTGTTATTCCGGGCAGACCTTGCGGCCTGCCCGCCATTATTAGTTCAACCCTTCAGCTTTCAGCGCAGCGATCACATCAGGGCGCGCAGCCACCCGTTCAAACCAGTCGTTTAACGCATCCAGGCCACTCAGGTTCAACTTTAACGCATGAGCCCAGCGCGTCACGGTAAACAGATAGGCATCTGCGACGGTGAAATGCAGTCCCATCAGCCACTGTTTCTCTTTCAATTCGGTATTCACGTACTGGAATTTCTGCTCCAGCAGTTCCCGGGACAACGTCTTGAATTCTTCCGGGGTGGTTGGGCGAAACAGCGGGCTGAATCCTTTATGAAGTTCAGTGGCAATGTAATTAAGCCATTCCAGCGTATGGTAGCGCGTCAGGCTACCCGGCGGGGCCAGCAGTTGGCGGTCAGGTTTAAGGTCGGCAAGATACTGCACAATCGCCACGCCTTCCGTCAGGACCGACCCGTCATTAAGTTGCAACGCCGGAACCTGTCCTTTCGGATTGATTCGCAGATAGTCTTCTCCCTGTTCCGTCTTCTTCGTTTTGGTATCCACGGTGACCAGCGTGAAATCAAGGCCGGATTCGCGCAGCACAATATGGGGTGACAGTGAACAGGCCCCGGGTTTACAGAACAGCTTCATTGCTTGCTCCTTTCATTGAATGATGACGACGCCTTCAGCTTACTGCCGCAGCACATAAAAGTCAGTGTCAACGGACGGACAAGGGTGCATTTTTTGCCGATTAATTAACCTGTGGCAACCACTGCTGGCGTAAACTGCCCAGTTCAGGCAGGGATGTTCGGGCCAGATCCCAGAATGCGCGCACTTTTGCCGGCATATATTTTACATTCTGGGCAACCAGCTGCACCGGAATGGATGGAGGGCGAAAATCGGGAAGAACTTCCATGAGTGTGCCTCGTTGCAGGTCATCATAGACCTGATATGAGAGCAGGCGGGCGATCCCTTTACCGGCCCTGGCAGCAATCAGCTGGGTCTCAACTTCATTGACGGTCAGTCTTGGCATGATGCGCACTCTCTCCTGTTGCGCCTCAGAGCCGAAGCGCCACTCCCTTTGAGTGGTGAGTGCCGCACTGGCGATAAGGTGATGATCGGCCAGCATAACGGGCGCCAGCGGCGTGCCGTGCAGGTTGAGGTAATCAGGGCTGGCAACCAGCATGCGTTGCACCTGGCCCACCTCCGTCGCCACCAGTGAAGAGTCCCGCAGCTGGCCGATGCGTACCGCCATATCCAGACCCTGTTCGATCAGGTCCTGATAACGATCACTGAGCATCAGATCAATCTGGATATCGGGGTAGAGATCGAGAAACGTCAGCACCAGCGGCGCAATATGCTGGCGGCCGAACTGGACCGGTGCCGTCAGGCGGATCCGGCCACTCAGCTGATTGCGCGTGGTGGCGTTGAGTGCCTGCTGATAATCCTCCAGCACGCCTTTCGCTCGCTCAAAAAGTGCCAGCCCGGCTGGCGTGGGTGACAGGCGCCGGGTGGTTCGTTCAATCAGACTCACGGCAAAACGGTTTTCCAGCGCTGTCAGCGCGCGTGTTATAGCCGGAGGCGATCGCCGCAAAGTCCGTGCCGCTGCGGCAAGGCTACCCTGCTGCACCACGGCGACAAACACCGCCAGTTCATCCAGCTTATCCATGATTATTCCACCTGGCGAAATTATGAATTGCTATTTTTGCCTGTTTACCTCGTTTTCAGCAAGAGTAAGCTGACTAAAAAACAGGAGGTCATCATGAGTTCATTAACGTTATATGGCACCGTACTGTCCGGCCACGTTCACCGCGTCAGCTTGCTGTTAAGCATGCTGGGGCTTTCTGCTACCCAGGTTGAAGCTGACGCTGGGGTCAGACAAAGTGCTGCTTATCGCGCGCTGAACCCACTCGGGCAGGTGCCGGTTTTGGTGGATGGTGACACGGTGATCAGCGACAGTAACGCCATTCTGATCTGGCTGGTGAAGCGTTACGCCCCCAACAGCGGCTGGTTGCCGGTTGATTTGCTGGAGGAAGTGCAGGTGCATCAGTGGCTGGCAAAAGCCGCCGGAGAAATTCGCTATGGCGTAGCCTCCGCGCGTCTGATCAAGCAGTTCAACGCGCCGGAAAACTACGCCTCAGCAGTGTATGTAGCAAAGAAATTTTTACCTCAGATGGAAGCACATCTTAGCGATCGTCAGTGGCTGGTGGGGAAACGAGCCACGCTGGCCGATCTGGCCTGTTATGCCTATGTTGCCTGTGCGCCGGAAGGGGATATCGGACTGCATGCGTATCCCAACATTCAGGCCTGGTTACAGCAGGTTGTTGCGTTGCCGGGCTTTATTGCGCTGCCACCGCTGCCTTTACCTGCGGAAGCGTAATCATGTTCCATCCGGGGGAGTTGCAGGCGCAGCAAAAAGCTGGCTATCAGCAGGTGAAAGCAGCCGTTTTTCCATCGATGCCTGAACAGCACTGTCTGTTTTATCAGGGCTTGCAGACGTTTTATATTACCGTACAGGATGAAAGCGGTTATCCGTTTGCCGCGCTGATTCAGGGTGCTCCCGGATTTATTGCCACACCGGATGAGAGCCACCTTTCCCTGCTGCGCAGTGCCGTCGATGCGGTGCCTTATCTGCCTGCTTTGAACGCCGGGATGGCATTGGGTGGCCTCGGCATCGACTTCTCTAATCGTCGCCGTAATCGGGTCAACGCGGTGGTTGAGGGCGGCAGCGACGATCGGTTGCGGCTGCACGTACAGGAGAGTTTTGGCAACTGCCCGCAGTATATCCAGCGACGAGCATTGCCCGTGCGGGATCCCCGACGATCGTTGCATATCGACACTCTTAACTGCCTGGATGCCGATGCACGTTATTTGATTTCGGCTGCGGATACCTTCTTTGTTGCCAGCCATGCGCCACGGCAGAATGGCGTTGGTGGTGCGGATATTTCGCATCGGGGAGGTCTGCCCGGGTTTATTACCCTCAGGCAGGGAAAGCTTCTTATCCCCGATTATTCCGGTAATCGCTATATGAACACGCTGGGAAACCTGATGCTGGAACCGCGCTGTGCGCTGCTGATCATGGATTTTCATCAGGGTGCGGCACTGCATATTCAGGGGCGGGCTGAGATCCTATGGGACACGCAGAAGGAAGGGCGGGTGGAACGTTTCTGGACGGTTGAGCCGGAACGTATTCTTCGCCTCAGGCAGTTATTACCCGCTGCCGGGACGGAGGGGGAATATGCCGGTTCAACGCGGGCGGTCGAAGGATAAAAAAAGGGCGACATCGCTGTCGCCCTGTTCATCATGCGCTGAGTAATCAGCTAATCGCTTTCTGCGGAGCGGGGGTCCCGTCCTGAGTCATGCGGTTCAGCAGAGGCGCTGTAAACATCATCAGCACAGCGATCACCCCGGTGACGATACCGATTTTCAGGAATACGTCACCATAGACGTGCAGCGACAGCAGCGGGTCGGTGATATTTTCTGGCACCGCCATCAGGTTGGCCACTTTACCGGCAACCATCGCAGCACCCGCCGTAGTCAGGAACCAGGAACCCATGATAAAGCCCATCAAACGCTGTGGAACCAACTGTGCAACCATTGCCAGGCCCAGGCCGGAGATCATCAGTTCGCCTACGCTTTGCATCGCGTAGCTGAGGATCAGCCAGTTGACGGAAACAATACCCAGTTCGTTAGCCAGCGAAGCACCCAGCGGCAACACCAGGAAGGCCGCCGAGCACAGCACCATGCCCAGCGCAAACTTATGCGGCATCGGCAGGCGATCGCCCATCTTGTTATAGATTGCGGCCAGTAACGGGCTGAAAATCATGATCCAGAAAGGATTCAGCGCCTGGAACTGCTCTGGCTGGAAAGTGATGCCCAAAATGGTGTGTTCGACGTTACGAATAGCGAAGAAGTTCAGCGAGGTTGGCATCTGCATATACAGCACGAAGAAGACGATAGCCTGCACCATCAGCACGAAAGCAACAATCATCTTGCGGCGTGCATGGCCTTTCAGTGCGAAGGTTTCTTTAGCAAACACCAGCACAATACCGATCGCGATCACGCCCAGCACCAGGCGGGCAATGCCCTGGTTATGGAGCAACCAGGTGGCCAGGGTAATCATCACCACAATACCCACCAGGGTCATCAACAGTTTGCGGATGTTCAGTGGGGCAAAGTCAGCTTTGGAGCCGTGATTTTTCACCCACTTGCGGAAGAACATAAAGTTCACCAGGGTGATCAACATGCCGACAAATGACAGGGCAAATGCGGTGCTCCAGCCGAATTCAGCGGCCAGCCACGGCGTGGCGAGCATAGAGAAGAAGGAGCCGATATTGATCGCCATGTAATACATGGTGAAGGCACCGTCGAGGCGGGGATCATCTTTCTCATAACAGGTAGACAGCAGAGACGAAGGGTTAGCTTTGAACAGGCCATTACCGACGGCGATGGTCGCCATGCCGATATACACCAGGCTAACATCGTGACCTGACCAGGCCACGAGAGCGTAGCCCAGCGCCAGCACCAGCGTCCCGAGCACGATAACGCGCTTCGTTCCCAGAACTTTATCACCGAGCCATCCACCAACGGCCACCAGTCCATACACCAGGGCGCTGAACGATGCGAACAGGGTAATAGACTGTGCTTCTGACATCCCCAGCATTTTCACCAGGTAGACAGCCATAATCCCTTGCAGGCCGTAGTAACCGAAACGCTCCCATAATTCGATGGAGAAAATCAGATAAAACGAGCGGGGTTGCTTGAACGCGTTGAGGCTTGCTGCCTCAGGTTTCTTGTTTGCAGTTGACACGAGTACCTCTGAATTCTGAACCTGTTTCGTGACAGGAAATAAGTCGGCGTAACGCGGGACGTGCGCTCACCGTATAGTTATAAGATTGAAAAACGCCGAATAATTTCGCCGATTGCAGGCCGTGAGGCAAGTGTTATTTCAATATCGCCTGTTGATGAAATAACAGCCTTAAATGAGTTGTTTTGATGTTTGATTGATATTTTATTCTTATTTGATTGATTTTTTTAGAGGATGACGCTTTGGTTTGTTGTGTGTTTACTCCGTAATTAGACAATAGTTCTGATAGTGACTTGTACGATAATAAAAGCTTAAATAAACTAATTTGTTAGTGTTATTAGCTGTTTATTGTGGATTTTTTAGTCATTGGCGGCTGCATTGATACATCAATGCAGAGTGAACAGCAGATATAGTGCCTTTGTGTGATTTTAATCACAGAAGGTGTGATAATTTTTATTGAAAACGAACTAATAAGTTCCAAATGTTTTTTATTGATTGAACGTTCAATATAAAACATCTACAATGAGTCTCATTCGATAGCTAAAACCGATGAAGCAATGCCAAAAATTGGAATGAAGGCGATTCGTCAGGCGCAGTTGATTAACGCGACGCTGACAGTGATTGACCGGGTTGGACTGGCAGATGCCAGTCTGGCATTAATAGCGAAAGAGGCCGGGGTCTCCACCGGGATTGTCAGCCACTATTTTGGTGACAAAAACGGCCTGCTCGACGCCTGTATGCGCCAGATCCTCTCTGACCTCTATGTAGCACTAGAGCACCATCGTCAGAAGGCCGAGCCCGATCCTGCCGCGCAGATCCGCGCTATTATCGATGGCAATTTTGACGTTACGCAGATTGCCGCGCCGGTGCTGAAAACCTGGCTGGTGTTTTGGGCCGACAGCCTGCATCAGCCCAATCTGCATCGCCTGCAACGCATGAACGATCGTCGCCTTTATTCTAACCTGACGGCGCATTTCCGCCGTGTTCTGCCTGAAGAACAGGCCCGTGCTGCGGGCGCAAGCCTGGCGGCGCTGATTGATGGGGTGTGGTTGCGCATGACGCTGGCACCTCAGCCGATGGAACAGGGCCTGGAGCAGGCCCGCATGCTTTGTTATCAAAATCTTGCGCTGTGGCTGAACAGCGCACCCACCCCCTGACAGGAGGATACATGGCCGATATGAAACGCCGCGGTTTATACATCAACGGACGCGAAGTTCCTGGCAATGGCGAACTGTTCACCACCATTAATCCTGCCAATGGCGATGTCCTGGCCGAAATTACCGCCGCCAGTCAGCAGGATATTGATGACGCTGTTGCCTCTGCACAAGCAGGCCAGCGTATCTGGCGCAGCTATACACCGGTTGAGCGTAGCCGCGTCTTGCTAAAAGCCGTTGCCCTGTTGCGTGAACGCAATCAGGAACTGGCCGAACTGGAAACCGCCGATACCGGTAAACCGATCAGTGAAACCTCTGCGGTAGATATCGTCACCGGTGCGGATGTGCTGGAGTATTACGCCGGGCTGGCCGTCGCTGTAGAAGGCGAATCCATTCCACTGCGCGACACGGCGCTGGTCTATACCCGCCGTGAACCGCTGGGTGTTTGCGCCGGGATTGGTGCCTGGAACTACCCGATTCAGATTGCTCTGTGGAAAAGCGCACCGGCGCTGGCAACGGGCAACGCGATGATCTTCAAACCAAGCGAAGTCACCCCTCTCAGTGTGCTCGAACTGGCTAAAATCTTTAGCGAAGCCGGACTGCCGGATGGCGTATTCAACGTTGTTCAGGGGGCTGCTGCCGTGGGGCAGGGTTTGAGCCAGCACACCGGGATTGCCAAAGTGTCCTTTACGGGTGAAGTGAATACCGGTAAACGCGTGATGGCCGATGCTGCACTGGCCAATCTGAAGTCCGTCACCATGGAGCTGGGCGGGAAGTCGCCGCTGGTGGTGTTTGAAGATGCCGATCTGGAGCGTGCGGTCGACGGTGCGATGATGGCGAACTTCTACAGTAGCGGCCAGGTATGCACCAACGGCACGCGTGTGTTCGTCCAGCGTTCACTGCTGCCTGCCTTTGAAAAACGTCTGCAAGAGAAAATGGCCGGGATCCACTGCGGTGACCCGACAGACCCGGCGGTGAACTTTGGCCCGCTGGTCAGCGAAGGGCATTGCCAGAAAGTGGTCTCTTATCTGGAGATCGGCAAACAAGAAGGTGCGCGTCTGCTGGCAGGTGGCTCACGCATGACCGAAGGCCCACTGGCGAAAGGATGTTATGTGCAGCCAACGGTCTTTACTGACTGCACCGACGATATGCGTATCGTGCGTGAAGAGATCTTCGGCCCGGTCATGAGCATCCTGGCCTTTGACGACGAAGATGAAGTGATCCAGCGCGCCAACGATACCGAGTACGGTCTGGCTGCCGGGGTGTTTACCACCTCACTGAATCGCGCACATCGGGTGATCCATCAGCTGGAAGCGGGTATCTGCTGGGTAAACAGCTGGGGCGAGTCACCTGCGCCGATGCCTGTTGGCGGCTATAAGCAGTCCGGCGTGGGGCGCGAAAATGGCCTGGAAACGCTGCATCACTACACCAGAACCAAATCTATTCTGATCGAAATGGGTGACTATCCATCCGCATTCTGATTGTTCGCCGCGGCGTGCGCGTCGCGGCAATATTTCCGGAGGTTTAATGCAGAAATTTGACTATATCATTATTGGTGCGGGTTCAGCAGGCAACGTGCTGGCGACCCGTTTAACTGAGGATGCTGACGTATCGGTACTGTTACTGGAAGCAGGCGGCAAAGATCACCGCTGGGACTTCCGTACCCAAATGCCAGCCGCTTTGGCTTATCCGTTGCAGGGTAAACGCTACAACTGGGCATTTGTAACCGATCCTGAGCCGTATATGGATAACCGTCGTATGGAGTGCGGACGCGGCAAAGGTCTTGGCGGTTCGTCACTGATCAACGGCATGTGTTACATCCGTGGTAACGCCATGGATTACGACAACTGGGCGAGCAAACCAGGGCTGGAAAACTGGTCCTATCTGAACTGCCTGCCGTATTTCCGTCGTGCGGAAAAGCGTGATATCGGTGAGAACGACTGGCACGGCGGCGACGGTTATCTCAGCGTCACCACGCCGAAACAAGGCAATAATCCGCTCTATCGTGCCTTTATCGATGCCGCGCAGCAGGCGGGACATCATGAAACCGACGATCTGAACGGCTATCGCCAGGACGGTTTTGGCCCAATGGACCGCACCGTGACCGCCAAAGGTCGTCGTTCCAGCACCGCACGTGGCTATCTGGATGTGGCAAAACAGCGTCCAAACCTGACGATTGTCACCCATGCTCAGACCGATCGTATTCTGTTCAGCGGCAAAACCGCGACCGGGGTGACCTGGCTACGCAACGGTAAGCCGGAACAGGCAGAAGCCCGCCGTGAAGTGCTGCTGTGTGCCGGGGCTATCAATTCGCCACAGATCCTGCAACGTTCTGGCGTTGGCCCGGAAGAGTGGCTGCGTGAACTGGATATTGACGTGGTTCATGCTCTGCCAGGCGTTGGGCGCAACTTACAGGATCACCTGGAAGTCTACATGCAGTATGGCTGTAAGAAGCCGGTCAGCCTTTATCCGGCATTGCAGTGGTGGAACCAGCCGGCTATCGGTGCCGAATGGCTGTTCAACGGCACGGGCGTGGGCGCCAGCAACCAGTTTGAAGCGGGCGGGTTTATTCGCAGTGATGATCAGCCAGACTGGCCGGATCTGCAATACCACTTCCTCCCGGTAGCGATTAACTACAACGGCAGCAGCCCGGTAAAACAGCATGGTTTCCAGGCACACGTTGGGCCGATGCGCTCTATGAGCCGTGGCCATATCAAGCTGACATCAAAGCACCCGTATGCAGCACCATCGATCTTCTTCAACTATATGTCGGAAGAGCGTGACTGGGTGGAGTTCCGTAATGCGGTGCGCCTGACGCGTGAGATTATGCGTCAGCCTGCGCTGGCGGAATACTGCGGTGAAGAGTTGCAGCCCGGTATCAACGTGCAGAGCGATGAAGAGATCGACGCGTTTATCCGTGAACATGCGGAAACCGCCTATCACCCATGTGGTAGCTGTGCGATGGGCACCGATGCGATGGCGGTAGTGGATGCAGAAGGGCGCGTACACGGCATGAACAGCCTGCGTGTGGTGGATGCATCGATTATGCCGCAGATTGTCACGGGTAACCTGAATGCGCCAACAGTGATGATTGCGGAGAAAATTTCTGACGCCATTCGCGGTAAAGCGCCATTACCGCTGTCAGAAGCGGATTATTATCAGTTAAGCCGTTAACGTTAAGGGGCTGACTGAAACAGTTGTAGGGGGCGACCTTTTTTCCGGTCGCCCCGCAGTGAACAGCCTTACTCGAAGTAAACCTCAGGATTATCAGACAGAAGAACAAACTCCTTCGTGTCTTTCTCCAGCGCCTTAATCACACCGCTTTCAATGTCATACACCCAGCCGTGCAGCCGTAGCGCATTGTTACGCAGGCCCACCGCCACGCACGGGTGCGTTTTGATGTTATTCAGCTGTGCAATCACGTTCTCCTGCACCATCGCATTCACACGCTCTTCCTCAGTGGCGTAGGTGCGCTTCTCGACCACGGCTTTCGCCGCATCAGAATAGTGCAGCCAGTGGGCCACGGCAGGCATTGGGTCAAGGCACTGACAGGTAGCGATAGCTTTCATTGCGCCGCAGTTAGAGTGGCCGCAAATCACGATATCCGTCACCCCCAGCGCCACCACGGCATATTCGATAGTGGCAGACACGCCGCCAGGCTCAGGACCGAAAGAAGGCACAATGTTGCCTGCGTTACGAATCACGAAGAGTTGTCCCGGGTCCTGCTGGGTGACCAGTTCCGGCACCAGGCGGCTGTCGGAGCAGGAGATAAACAGCGCTTTGGGATTCTGGCTTGACGCGAGGCTACGGAAAAGTTCTTTCTGCTCGGGGAAAATGTCTTTCTGGAAGTTGAGGAAACCTTCAATGATATGTTGCATAGCAGTCTCTCTATCCTGGATTATGGCCGCGAAACACGTCAGGGAACGGGCCGATAATAGTAATAAAAATGATATTGTTATAAGGGTCAGAGGGAAATTTTAAGACGCCTGGTTATTCTACTTTAGCATCAAATTCACAAAGATCTTCAATCAGGCAGGAGCCACAGCGCGGTTTACGCGCAATGCAGGTGTAGCGGCCATGCAGGATCAGCCAGTGATGGCAGTCGACCTTAAACTCTTTCGGCACCACCTTAAGCAGCTTATCTTCCACCTGTTCCACGTTTTTCCCAGGGGCAAAACGGGTGCGATTACAGACGCGGAAAATATGTGTGTCGACGGCGATAGTCGGCCAGCCGAAGGCGGTATTTAACACCACATTGGCCGTTTTACGCCCAACGCCGGGTAAGGCTTCCAGTGCCTCTCGGCTTTCTGGCACCTCACCGCCGTGCTGTTCCAGCAGAATGCGGCAGGTCTTAATCACGTTCTCAGCCTTGCTGTTAAACAGGCCGATGGTCTTGATGTACTCTTTCACCCCGTCAACGCCCAGCGCCAGTATTGCCGCAGGCGTATTGGCAACCGGGTAGAGTTTAGCCGTGGCTTTATTCACGCTAACGTCGGTAGCCTGCGCAGAAAGCAGAACCGAAATCAGCAGTTCAAAAGGGTCGCGGTACACCAGTTCCGTGGTGGGATGCGGGTCGTTATCCCGCAGGCGGGTCAAAATTTCCTGACGTTTGTCCTTATTCACAGCACACCTGTTTTCCCCTCCGGCAGCGCCTGCGCTTCTCTTTCAGCCTTCAGGGCAGCACGTTGTTTCATTTTATTATCAATCAGATACTTAGCCGCCAGCAGCATTCCCAGCCCGATAAAGGCACCCGGCGGCAACATCGCCAGCAACATCGGGGAGTCAAAGTGGACAACCTCAATGCGCATCACCTTCGCCCAGGGGCCGAGCAGCTGATCCGCACCGTTAAAGAGGGTGCCGTTACCGATGATTTCGCGAATCGAACCCAGCACCACCATCACGCTGGTGGCCCCGAGACCGATGGCCATGCCATCCAGCGCCGAGAGCGGGATGCTGCTTTTCGATGCCACGGCCTCTGCGCGCCCGACCACAATACAGTTGGTGACAATGAGCGGGATAAAGATCCCCAACGACTGATACAGCCCGTAAGCATAAGCGTTGATCAGCATCTGCACGCAGCTCACAACCGCCGCAATAATCATCACGTAAATCGGAATACGGATCTCAGAGGGCACCCAGCGGCGCGAAAGCGAAATTGCGCTGTTAGTACAGGTCAGTACCAGCGTGGTTGCCAGGCCGAGACCGAGCGCATTGGTCGCCGTCGAGGTCACGGCCAGTAGCGGGCAGAGGCCCAGTAACTGCACCAGCGCTGAGTTATTCTTCCACAGCCCGCCGACCAGCAGGGTTTTGGCTTCACTCATTGGACTCTCCACAAGGTGGCAGCAAAGAAAGCTGCTCCGGTAAGGTTTCAATATACAACGTTGTGCGCTTAACCGCATTCACCACGGCGCGGGGTGTAATGGTGGCACCGGTAAACTGATCAAACTCACCGCCGTCTTTTTTCACCGCGAACTGGCTGTCATCGGCGCCTTTCACCTGCTTGCCGTTAAAGCTGTTGATCCAGTCGGAAATTCGCAGCTCAATTTTATCGCCCAGCCCCGGCGTTTCGTGGTGTTCCACCACGCGCGTACCGTAAACCGTGCCGGTAAAACTGGCACCGACAATCATCTGAATATTGCCGGAATAGCCATCAGGGGCGGTGGTTTCAACCGCCACGGCAACCGGTTTATCCCCTTTACGCGCCAGATATAGATGATGCGGGCTGGCATTACCCAGTGCCGGATTACTGACGATATAGCACTCCTGCTGGATGTGATTATCATACAGCTCAGGGGGCACCACCTGGTCCAGCAACACTTTCTGCTGTAACGCGGTCTGGTGAGCAATCGTCGGTTTGGTCACGGTGTTAACCACCGCCGTCAGGCCGGTAGTGATAGCGGCAAACACGGCCAGCGTGACACCGTTTTTACGAATGGCATCCAGCATTATTTATCCTTCCGGTGGCCGTAAACGCGCGGCTGCGTGTAGTAATCGATCAGCGGTACGCAGATGTTGGCCAGCAACACGGCAAACGCGACGCCATCCGGGTAACCGCCGAAACTGCGGATCAGCCAGATCAGCAGACCAATCAATGCGCCATAGATCAGGCGGCCTTTGTTGGTCGTAGAGGCAGTGACCGGGTCCGTGGCGATAAAGAACGCACCTAACATGGTCGCGCCGGATAACAGGTGAAGGGTTGGCGACACCAGGCTGTGCGGAGAAATAAGCCAGCCCAGGGTGGCACAAAACGCCAGCGAGATAAGCATCCCCGCCGGAATATGCCAGCGGATGCTGCGGGTGCAAAGCAGGAAAATACCGCCCAGCAGATAACCGACATTCACCCACTGCCAGCCCAATCCGGCCAGCACGCCGCTGTAAATGGGCTGCGCCAGCAGCTGTTCTGCACTATGCCCGGCACGCAGCCCGGTCTTGAAGGTATCCAGCGGTGTTGCCTGGCTGACACCGTCAATCCCCACCTGCAACTGCTGCATGGTGTGACCATCGAGGGTGTGGAAATGGAAGATCATGCTCAGGGTGTCGCCGAGGCTCGGCGTCATGCCCTGCAAGCTGTCCGGTGGCAACCAGCTGGTCATCTGTACCGGGAAGGAGATCAGCAGCACCACATACCCGACCATCGCCGGGTTAAACGGGTTCTGTCCAAGGCCACCGTAAAGCTGCTTCGCAATCACTACCGCGAACAGCGTGCCGATCACAATCACCCACCAGGGGGCCAGTGAAGGGATGCTGATGCCTAACAGCAGGGCGGTGAGTAACGCAGAGTTATCTTTCAGCGCCTCGGCCAGCGGCAGTTTGCGCAGGCGCAGTATGGCGGCCTCAGCACCAATAGCAGCGACGGCAGCAATCAGCACCTGAATCAGGTTACCCCAGCCAAAATAGTACCACTGCGCCACCATGCCAGGCACGGCAGCAATCAGCACCAGCAGCATAATGGTGCTGGTGCTGCGGCGGTTGTGGGTGTAAGGCGAACTTGCAATACGAAAAGCCATTTAATCCTCTTGCTGCGTTGAAGGCTGCTGCGATTTACGCGCTTTCACGCGCGCAATGGCTGCTGCCACCGCCGCTTTACGTGCATCATCTGAAGCGGCGGGCGCTTCACTTTGTTCTGTATCCACTGATTCGGCTGCCTGTGCGGCTTTTTTGGCTTTTGCGCGGGCAATGGCGGCTTCAATAGCCGCTTTGCGGGCATCGACAACCGGTTCAGCGGCGGGGGCTTCGGTTTCAGCGAGTTCCGCCACACTGACTGTTGCCTGTGCGGCTTTTTTGGCTTTTGCGCGTGCAATAGCGGCTTCAATAGCCGCTTTGCGGGCATCGACAACCGGTTCAGCGGTGGGGGCTTCGGTTTCAGCGTGTTCCGCCACACTGGCCGTTGCCTGTGCGGCTTTTTTGGCTTTTGCACGGGCAATGGCGGCTTCGACGGCTGCTTTGCGGGCATCGACAACCGGTTCAGCGGCGGGGGCTTCGGTTTCAGCGGGTTCCGCCACACTGACTGTTGCCTGTGCGGCTTTTTTGGCTTTCGCACGAGCGATAGCCGCTTCAACCGCTGCTTTACGCGGATCGTCAGTCTGGCGGGTCACCGGCTCGCTGCGGGATTGTTCCGCCACCTGGCGGGCACGGGCCTCAGCCTGACGCGCTTCCCGCTGTGCCTGCCTGGCAGCCTGTTCAGCAGCATCCTGGCCGGACGTTTCAGCCTGCTTCGCTTTGACCCGCTCGCGTGCCGCACTGATCGCGTCGGCATCACTGGTGGCTACGCTGCGTTTTGCCTGTTGATGTTTGGCATCACGCGCGGCTTTTTCACGTTCAAGACGCAATTGACGCGCTTCGAAACGGGTCTTCGCCAACGCGTTGCGTTCGGCTTCCTGATCGATGGCCAGGATCTCCGCTTTTTCCTGACGGTAATACTGCACCAGCGGGATATTACTCGGGCAGACGTAGGCGCAGGCGCCGCACTCAATACAGTCAGCGATATGATGTTCACGCGCTTTGTCGTGATCGCCACCTCGGCTGTACCAGTAAAGCTGCTGGGGTAACAATGCCGCCGGGCAGGCATCGGCACAGGCGCTGCAACGGATGCAGCCCTGTTCCGGTTCGTTCTGGCCCATTTCGCTGGCAGCGGGTGCGAGAATACAGTTGGTGATCTTCACCACCGGCACATCCAGCGTCGGCAGGGTAAAGCCCATCAGCGGGCCGCCCATCACCACCATCTGTTCGGCACCCGGCATAAAATCGGCCTGTTGCAACAGATGGCTGATTGGCGTGCCAAGACGCGCCCAGACATTGCCCGGCTTTGCCACGGATTCGCCGGTCAGTGTCACCACGCGCTCGGTCAGTGCTTCACCGTCGACAATGGCGCGCTTAACGGCAAAAGCAGTACCGACGTTCTGCATCAGCACGCCGATATCGGTGGAGCGGCCACCGTGCGGCACTTCTTTCCCGGTCAGAATTTTGGTCAGCTGCTTGGCACCGCCCGACGGGTACTTGGTCGGGACCACCCGGATGTGCAGATCGGTGGCACTGCCTAACGCCTGCTTCAGTGCGGCAATCGCCTCCGGTTTATTATCCTCAATGCCGATTAAGACCTGCTCTGCCTGCAGGATCCACGCAAGGATGCGGCTGCCTTCCAGCACTTCTTCGGCGCAGTCCTGCATCAGGCGGTCGTCGGCAGTGATATAAGGTTCGCACTCGGCGGCGTTAATAATCAGCGTATTCACGCCGCGCAGGCCGCCTTTCAGTTTTGTCGCCGTGGGGAATCCCGCGCCGCCAAGACCGGCGACACCGGCCTGATGGATTTTCTCCACCAGAATGCTGCGTTCCACGCTGCGATAATCGCTCAGGGTCTGCTTATCCACCCAGCGGTCTTCGCCATCGGGGGTAATAAACAGGCACATCTCCGCCAGCGCCGACGGATGAGCGGTCATATGCGGGGCGATTTTCGTCACTGTACCGGAGGTCGGTGCGTGGATCGGTAACATGCGGCCGTTGCCGAAGGTCAGCGGTTGTCCGCGCAGCACCTTATCGCCCGGACGCACGCCAATCTCGCCTTCATGGCCGATATGCTGCTTCAGTGGCAGAATAAATTGCGCAGGTAACGGCAGTTGACGCAGCGGCACGCCATTCGACTGGGTTTTCATCTCCGGTGGATGAATGCCACCTTCAAAGTCCCAGAGCCGATCTTTTTTAAAGAAATTAAGCAGGTTAAACATGACTTTCTACAGGAATAACGCGGATTGGGATGGTGTTGAGATCCCATTTCCAGTTAGCAGTGGTAGTCGCAACCGGACGCATCTCGATGCAGTCGGTCGGGCAGGGAGCAACGCACAGATCGCAGCCGGTACAGACGTCGCTTAGCACGGTGTGCATTGCGCGCGTGGCACCGACAATGGCATCGACCGGGCATGCCTGAATACACTTGGTACAACCGATACAGTTGGCTTCGTCAATCCAGGCCACTTTGCGTTCCGGTTCGGTGGGCATTTCATCGCCCAGCGGTTGAGGATCAACGTTAAGCAGTGCCGCCAGCTTAAGCATCGTCTGCTCGCCGCCAGGGGCACATTTATTGATCATCTCACCGTTATTACCCACGGCATCCGCATAGGGGCGGCAGCCAGGGTAGCCGCACTGGCCGCACTGACTCTGAGGCAGAATCGCATCGATCTGCTCAACAATCGGATCTTCTTCCACTTTAAAACGGCGCGAGGCATACCCCAGCAGCCCACCAAAAATCAGACTGAGCGCACTTAAAACCGCAATCGCTATCCAAATCGCACTCATCAGAACTTAACCAACCCGCTGAAGCCCATAAACGCCAGCGCCATCAGTCCGGCGGTGACCAGTGCAATGGAGGAGCCTTTAAACGGCGCAGGCACGTCGGCCAGCACCAGGCGTTCGCGGATACCGGCGAACAGCACCATCACCAGCGAGAAGCCCAGTGATGCACTGAAACCGTAAAGGGCGGCCTGAAGGAATGTGTGATTAAGATTAACGCTTAACAGCGGCACGCCGAGCACGGCACAGTTCGTGGTGATCAGCGGCAGGAAGATGCCTAACAGGCGATAAAGGTCAGGGCTGGTTTTACGCACCACCATCTCGGTGAACTGCACTACCACGGCGATCACCAGGATATACGCCATGGTACGCAGATAGACGAGGTCCAGCGGCAGCAGGATCAGATGGTTCACCAGCCAGGCACAAATAGAGGCCAGTGTGATGACGAATGTCGTGGCGAGTCCCATGCCAATTGCCGTTTCCAGTTTTTTGGAAACACCCATAAAGGGACAGAGGCCGAGAAACTTCACTAAAACGAAGTTATTCACCAGCACTGTGCCAATAAAAAGAAGCAGGTATTCGGTCATTGATACGCCTGAAAATATAGAAAAAGCGGCTTATTATCAGGCATTGCTTGCCTGACCACAACCGCTCCGGGTCTGTGAGATTTTAATAGCGCACTCAGGATTAAATTCCTGACGCTTTTTTCGGCATCAGGGAGCAATAAAGGTGTTTTTAACCCGCTGAGAACGCTTGAAATAAGGGACAAACAGGCTGGCTGCCAGCAGGGCAATCAGTAGGCTGTTGACCACCACGCTGTCTTCCACCGGAGAGAAGAGAAAGGCCTTAAACGCCAGGATCACATTCAGCAACAGCCAAATAATGTAGTGGCGCGGCAGGCGTTTGGAACGTTTGCAGAAAATCCAGGCAATCCAGGCACTGTAGCTCAGCATCAGAATTGTGGTCAGCAGGAAGGCCCCCCACTGCAACAGTGCCGACGATGGCGGACTAAATGACGCACCGCGAAGGGCTGTGCCAAACAGTGAGCCGCCATACACTATCAACACCAGAATCATGCTCAGTAACGAAAACGTGAGCCAGGCCAGCGGCACCAAAAGCCAGCCACCGAGGCGCGGTTTAGAATCAACAGCCACACAAAATCCTTATTCAACCAGAACGGCAAAGCGCGCATTGCACAGAGCGATACGCAAGATACGGAGGATTATACCCTAAATAATTCGCGTTTCAGGTCATCAGCACGATAATCCTCTGTCGGATTACACCACGTAATGCCAGACCGTTTTTGGCACGCAACCGAGGTCGAACAGGCGTCCACCGGAAGCCAGCTCCGCCCGACGATGGTCGGCGGCACGGTACATTTGGATAATATCGGTGTCATCCGTCAGGGAGTAATTCAAATGGTCAAAAAGTTTTTCCAGACTTTCCAGAGAGTTTACTTTTCGAAATTTTAACAAATAGTCTTGAACGGTCATTGCGGTCAGCCAGCGACAGAATAATGAGTCGCTGATTATATGTTGCAGAGAAAAATATTCCACGCCGTTTCGGCTTTGTAATATAAAAATCAGAAAATTCAGAACTCCTCCTGTGCCTGTTACCACAAAGCGTGGATGGGCAGCACATTTTGCGCAACAGATTAAACTGTGCAGCAGTTCACAAATCGGCTTTTTGATTGGTGATGAACGGAAGGGCATCGCGGGTGACAGAACTGTACGCGGTGTTGTAATCGCTTCCACGCGCTTCTGGCGCAACCGCTTCTGTTTATTACAGTTATTTAACCTTCTTTTGGCACCCGGTGCGCGTTTTTTCCATATCGCTATACACAGAAACAGCCCGGCCATGTCACGTAAGCTATTTGATTTGTTGAATTTTGTGAGCATTGTCGTAAATGTTTTTCGATGAATAGTCCAGGCTTTAGTGGCTCTTAACCCTATACGATAAAATCCCATCAGAGGAAAAATGATCATGTGGAAGCGTTTACTCTTAACCACTCTCATCAGTGCCAGCCTGTCTGCACCTGCGCTGGCCGAATCCATGACCGTCGGATTCTCACAGGTTGGCTCTGAATCGGGCTGGCGCGCAGCAGAAACCAGCGTGGCAAAAAGTGAGGCACAGAAACGCGGCATTACGCTGAAAATCGCGGATGGCCAGCAAAAACAAGAGAATCAAATCAAAGCGGTACGCTCCTTTATCGCTCAGGGCGTTGACGCAATATTCATTGCGCCCGTTGTTCAGACAGGCTGGGAACCGGTGCTCTCCGAAGCCAAAGACGCCAAAATTCCGGTATTCCTGCTCGATCGCGCCATCGTGGTCAAAGATAAATCGCTGTATCAGGCCGTCGTCACCGCAGATAACGTGTACGAAGGCAAGCTGATCGGTGACTGGCTGGTCAAACATCAGGCAGGCAAACCTTGTAACGTTGTCGAGCTGCAAGGCACGGTCGGCGCCAGCGTGGCGATTGACCGTAAAAAAGGCTTTGCCGAAGCCATTGCGAATACCCCGAATATTAAAGTGATCCGCTCCCAGTCCGGCGACTTTACCCGTAGCAAAGGGAAAGAAGTCATGGAAAGTTTTATTAAGGCAGAAAACAACGGCAAAAATATCTGCATGGTTTACGCCCACAACGATGATATGGCGATTGGCGCCATCCAGGCTATTAAAGAAGCCGGACTTAAACCGGGTAAAGATATTTTAACCGGCTCGATTGACGGCGTGCCGGATATTTATAAAGCCATGCTGGCAGGCGAGGCGAATGCCAACGTGGAACTGACGCCGAATATGGCCGGCCCGGCGTTTGATGCGCTGGAAAAACTGAAAAAAGACGGCACCATGCCGCCAAAAATCATCAAAACCGAAACCAAACTGTTCCTGCCAGCCGATGCTCAGGCCCAGTTAGACACCAAAAAAGGGATGGGTTACTGATCCCCGCACCGCCCCTTTCGGGGCGGTTTACTCATGGCCTGAGGCATACAATGACCATCGACACCCCAACGCCTGCCTTACTGAATATCTGCAACGTCAGCAAATCCTTTCCCGGCGTCCGGGCGCTGGATAATGTCTCGTTTGACCTTCGCCCTGGCGAAATCATGGCGCTACTGGGGGAGAACGGAGCAGGAAAATCCACGTTGATTAAGGTGCTGACCGGCGTCTATCAGCGTGATGCCGGGACGATGATGCTCGGCGGACAGGCGATAAACCCGCGTAACACCGCAGAAGCCCAGATGCTGGGGATCGGCACCGTGTATCAGGAAGTGAACCTGCTGCCGAATATGTCGGTCGCTGACAATCTGTTTATCGGCCGCGAGCCGAAACGTTTTGGTTTGATTGACCGTAAGACGCTGAATCAGCGCGCCGTGAAGCTGATGGCGGACTACGGTTTTGAACTGGATGTGACGCGTCCACTCGGGCAGTACTCGGTAGCGATGCAGCAAATCATCGCCATCTGCCGGGCGGTGGATCTCTCGGCCAAAGTGCTGATCCTCGACGAACCGACCGCCAGCCTGGACGCCAGCGAAGTCACCATGCTGTTCACGCTGATGACGCAACTCAAAGAGAAAGGCATGAGCCTGATCTTTGTGACGCACTTCCTCGACCAGGTTTACCGCATTACCGACCGTATTACCGTGCTGCGTAACGGGCAGTTTATCGCCACACGAGATACCCGCACGCTGCCGCAACTTGAGCTGATCAAGCTGATGCTGGGGCGCGATCTGATGGAAACTGCCTTACAACGCGCGGGTAGCACGCTGAAAAGCAACCAGCCGGTGGTGGAATTTAAAGACTACGGCAAAAAAGGAACAATTGAACCCTTCAGCCTGAGCGTGCGCCCCGGGGAGGCCGTTGGACTGGCTGGCCTGCTGGGCTCAGGACGAACGGAAACCGCTGAGCTGCTGTTCGGCATTAAACGCGCCGACAGCGGCCGCGCCTTCATCAAGGGAAAACCTCAAACGATCCGTTCACCGGCCCAGGCCTCGAAGCTTGGCATGGGTTTTTGCCCGGAAGATCGTAAAACCGACGGGATTATTGGCGCGGCATCCGTACGCGAAAATATCATCCTGGCGTTGCAGGCCCAGCGCGGCTGGCTGCGACCGATCCCGAAACGCGAGCAGCAACAGGTGGCTGACCGCTTTATCAAAAGCCTGGGGATCCGTACCCCGGACGCGGAGCAGCCAGTGGAGCTGCTCTCCGGCGGGAACCAGCAAAAGGTTCTGCTGTCACGCTGGCTGGTGACAAAGCCGCAGTTTCTGATTCTGGACGAACCCACGCGCGGCATTGATGTGGGGGCCCACGCCGAGATTATCCGCCTGATTGAAACGCTGTGTGCCGACGGTCTGGCGCTGCTGGTGATTTCATCGGAGCTGGAGGAGCTGGTGGGGTACGCCGACCGCGTGGTGATCCTGCGCGATCGTCAGCAGGTGGCGGAGATACCACTGGAACAACTGTCCGTTGCGGCTATCGTCAACGCGATTGCTGCAGGAGGGGAGCAACATGCCTGAGTCGCATTTGATGGCGGGGAAACCACCGATGTTAAAACGAAAACTGCCGCCGGGATTACCGCAGATTGGCGCACTGCTGCTGGTGCTGATCATTGACAGTCTGGTGGCAAACAACTTCTTTGCCGTGCATTTACAGGACGGGCGCCTGTTCGGCAGCCCGATAGACATTCTCAACCGCGCAGCACCCGTCGCGATCCTGGCGATTGGTATGACACTGGTGATCGCCACCGGGGGTATCGATCTGTCGGTGGGTGCCGTCATGGCCATTGCAGGTGCAACAGCGGCGACGCTGACCGTGGCCGGGCACAGTATTCCGGTGATTATTCTGGTCACGCTGGGCAGCGGCATTCTGTGTGGATTATGGAATGGGGTGCTGGTGGCCTTACTGAAGATCCAGCCGTTTGTCGCCACATTGATCCTGATGGTGGCGGGGCGCGGCATCGCGCAGCTGATCACCCAGGGGCAGATTGTGACCTTCGACAGTGATGCACTGGCACGTCTCGGCAGCGGGACATTGCTGCTGCTGCCCGTCCCGGTGTGGATTACGCTGACGCTGGCACTGCTGGTCTGGCTGCTGACACGTAAAACAGCGCTGGGGATGTTTATTGAAGCGGTGGGGATCAACCTGCGTGCGGCGCGCAATGCGGGCGTCAACGGCTGGCTGGTGGTGATGAGCACCTATATTCTCAGCGGACTGTGTGCGGCAGTCGCCGGGCTGATCGTGGCGGCGGATATTCGCGGCGCCGATGCCAACAACGCCGGATTGTGGCTGGAACTGGACGCGATTCTGGCGGTGGTGATTGGCGGTGCATCCCTGATGGGCGGGCGGTTCAATCTGCTGCTGTCGCTGATTGGTGCGCTGATTATTCAGGCAATGAACACCGGTATTCTCCTGTCCGGTTTCCCGCCAGAGCTGAATCAGGTGGTGAAAGCGGTGGTGGTGATGCTGGTGCTGTTGCTGCAATCCCCGCGCTTTATTCAACTGTTTAAACGAGGGCACCGCCGTGATTAAACGTCATCTGCCATTAATGATCACCCTGCTGGTGTTTGTGGCGGGGTATCTGTTCTGTCTGAGCCAGTTTCCGGGGTTTGCCTCAACAAGAGTGATCGCCAATATCCTCACGGATAATGCCTTCCTTGGGATTATTGCCGTCGGCATGACCTTTGTGATCCTGTCTGGTGGTATCGACCTGTCGGTAGGCGCGGTGATCGCCTTTACCGGGGTGTTTCTGGCGCGTTTGATTGGTGATTTCCATGTCGACCCCTGGCTGGCCTTTGCGCTGGTGATGTCGCTGGGAACCGCATTTGGTGCCTTTATGGGCTGGCTGATCGATGCATTGAAAATCCCGGCGTTTATTATCACGCTGGCCGGGATGTTTTTCCTGCGCGGCTGTAGCTATCTGGTGGCTGAAAGTTCGCTGCCGATTGATCACCCGCTGTATGCCACGCTCTCGTCGATGGCATGGAAAATCCCCGGCGGCGGTCGCCTCAGTTTGCTGGCGGTGATTATGCTGGTGGTGGTGGTATTCGGCATTCTGCTGGCGCACCGCAGCCGTTTTGGTAATCAGGTGTACGCCATTGGCGGCAGTGCGACGTCTGCACAGCTGATGGGCATCTCCACCCGCAGCACCACGGTGCGCATTTATATGCTGTCATCCGGTCTGGCCACGCTGGCGGGAATTGTGTTCTCCATCTATACCTCGGCAGGTTATGCGCTGGCGGGCATGGGCGTGGAGCTGGATGCGATTGCCTCGGTGGTTATCGGCGGCACGCTGCTTTCCGGCGGTGTCGGCACGGTGCTGGGCACCCTGTTTGGCGTGCTGATTCAGGGGTTGATTCAGACCTGGATTAATTTCGACGGCACGTTGAGCTCATGGTGGACCAAGATTGCCATTGGCGTGCTGCTGTTTGCGTTTATTGCGCTGCAACGGTTGCTGACGGTGATGTGGGATCGGCAGCAGAATGCCCCGGTGAAGCGATTAAGTTAGGTCTCCAACTCGGGGCAGACCCTTTTTTGCGGTCTGCCCGTGATGTTGAGCAGGGTGCTGCCCGGTTTTATGGGGCGATCATCTAAACCGGAACAGATAAGGTGGACAAACAACGAGAATCATCAGGCTATCTTGTTCGCCAGTACCTGGTTATATAACATACAGAGGATGTTTATTAATCAAAACAAGGATGAACCATGCTTTATATCGATGCCAATGGCGCTCATTTCATCATTGATAAAGGTGGCAGCATCTATCAAACGGCTTCGCTTTTCAGGATAACTTATCATGTCGGGTTAATGCGTTCTCGCTGCCTGATAACACAACGGTGTGAACCGGCTGAATTAAAAAAACTGCTCTCTTAGAAAATGCCTGGCGAACAAAGGAGATATCCGATAGAGAGAAGGCAAAGACCTGGCCCGACCGTTTTCCGGCGAATACGGATTCAATTGGCATAGAAATTGTCGGGGCGGCTTATAAAAAAGATCCTTCTGATAAAAACGCTAAAGAATACATTTATGAAGCCGTCACTGAACAGCAAAACCAATCACTAAAGTGGTTGATTAATGAACTGAAAGATACGTTTGGCATAAGAGTAAATGAAATTTTTCGGCACCCGGATATTGCCCGCAAAAACGAAACTGAAGCGAGTTCAGCCAAATGGTAATCGTCCGTCCCTACTTAAAAACCTGCGTGTTATTGATCCTGCTTATTACCCCTTACTGCCAGGCCAGGCCAGGCCAGGCCAGAACGGTCACGTCCGTTCATATCACGGCGACAGGACAGACGTTGAAGAACGTCACCAATATTAATGAGATTAATGCCTGTAAAAAATTCAGGCCAACGAACGAACAGGTAATAAACTACTTCAGCCATGCTTATCCTGTTGAATCAGATGTCATTGTTAATTCCCGATATTCATCGTGCTATGCCGAGGGGGATATAAACTTTAGTGATGGTTTCTTTGGAACGTGGAGGCTGTACTCAAGTGGTGGAACGACGTTTGTATTTAATCGTGGGGATACTGTTACCTTCTTTTATGAACACAATGGATGGTTCGACCCGAATGCAGGGACGTATGATGAGAAATAACGAATATGTCTTGCCAGTTATCTGGCAAGACAGTGTTTATGTGATGCTGTGGTTAAAAATCATCCTGTTGCAGGTAGCGCCAGGCGTATTGTGCATAAAGTTCGGCCCCGGTCACCATCACATCTTCATCGATATTAAAACAGCCGTGATGGTGCGCCCAGTCGGTGCCTTTTTCTGCATTGCCGCAGCCGAGCAGGGCAAAACATCCGGGGATATTTTCCATAAAGAAGCTGAAATCCTCACCACCGGTGGTGGGTTTCTCTTCAAAAAGCACCCCGGCCCCAAAGGCATCGCTGATCACTGACTGTGCCAGCAGCGCACTGCGTGCCTCATTAATCACCGGCAGCGTGCCGTAGGTGTACTCAACCTGAGCCGTTGCGCCATAGATTGCCGCCGTATGCTGTGCATAACGTTCAATAGCCGCTTTAAGACGTTCGCGAGTGTCGACGTCAAAGCAGCGCACCGTGCCATCCAGTACCGCATTTTCGGCGATAACATTAAAACGTGTGCCCACTTCCATACGGCCAATGGTGACAACGGCGGATGCCAGCGCGGACGTTTCTCGCGCCACAATTGCCTGCAAATTCATTACAAACGATGAGGCCACCACCGCCGCGTCAATGCAGGCTTCTGGCATCGAACCGTGGCCACCGCGCCCTTTAAACGTGACTTTCAGGAGATCGGCGGACGCAAAGGAAGAACCGACATTGCAGGACACTTTACCCGAGGCCGTCGTCGTCCAGATATGCATGCCAAAAACGTTATCAACGCCGTCCACCGCGCCCTGTTTCACCATGGCACGAGCACCCTGGGCGATCTCTTCTGCGGGCTGGAAAATCAGTCGTACATTACCGCGCAAATGGGTGCGATGCTCCTGTAATGCTCTGGCTGCCGTCAGCAGCATGGCGGTATGGGCATCATGCCCGCAGGCGTGCATTTTACCGTCGGTCAGGGATTTATAGCTGAGTGAATCACTCAGTTCTTGCACTGGCAGCGCATCCATGTCGGCACGCAAGGCGACGGTTTTACCCGGTTTACCCCCACGGATCTCGGCAATGATCCCGGTCGGTTGCGTGCGGCGATAGTCGATGCCCATTTCATCCAGCAGTGCGGCTACCGTATTGGTGGTGCGTACTTCTTCCCATGGGAGTTCCGGATGGGCATGCAGGTCGCGGCGCAGGGCAATCATCGCGTCAACATGCGCATGGACGGATTTCTTAATATCGTGATTAATCACTTTTTAGCTTCCTTGTTGGTTTTTTATGCAGGGATAATATACGCCACCATGACACCGGCCATCACCACCGACACCATAGTTACGGAGATAAATCCACCGACCAGCATCGGGGCCAGCATGTGCTGCATCAGCACCTCGCGCTCATTTTCATCGCGGGTCAGGGCGGTAATGGCTTCATTGGTAATAATATAGTCTGCCGGGAAACCGTACATCGAGGTCAGGGCGATGGCGAAGGCCATCTCGGTGCTGACGCCCAGCAGCTTACCCACCACCCAGCAGACGATAAACATGCCGATAACCGCAGTGGCGATCAGTACCAGCATTGGCAACAGCAGGCGCAACAGCATCTCCGGCGTCGCACGGTTCAGCGTATCAAAGATAAACAGCATCAGCCCCATCACGGCAAAGCCAAAGCCGTTGGCTTTCTGTAATAGCTGCTTCTCTAAAAATCCCAGCGTAGTCGCCACCACGCCAAACAGCAGGCACAGGACAAACGGGCTGACGGAGATGATGGGCGCCAGCCAGCCAGACACCAGATACGCCAGATAGCCGACGGCCGCCAGGCGCAGGAATTTAAAGTAGCTGGTGTTGTAGTGGGCAGGGAAGCGCTTAAACAGGTGCGGCATGGCATCAGCAGACTGGTGCGTTGTTAGCGTGGGCGTTTCGGTTGTCACGGCCGTCTGCGGCCATGCACCGCAACGGTACAGGTTAAGCACACGTTTACCCTCGCGTTGCAGCATAATGGCGGTGAGCGGATAACCGGCAAAGCCCTGCATCACGTAGATCAGAATGGCGAACACCGACAAATCAACCAGACCAGCACTGGCCGCGCCTTTCGACATAATAATCGCCGAAACAATCCCGCCAACCAGCGGTGGGATAGTGACGATAGCGGTATTGAAATCGAACAACAGCAGGCAGACGCCAAATACCGTGACAAAAATACCGGCGATACCGGCCAAAGAGATAACAATCGTCTTCCACTGACGGATCAACTCCGGCACTGACAGCAGCGTGCCCATATTGGTGATCAGCAGATACATCAGCATCACCGCCACCACCGGCGTGATCCCGGCAACGCTGACAATATCTTTTGGGAAAAAAGTCCAGTAACCGATTAAAAACAGTACCGCGCAGACAAAGACGGAAGGCACCCAGGCTTTCGTTCTGACTGAAACCAGGTCACCAAGATAAAGAATAGAAATAATCAGTAAAAGAGCGAGCATTTGCGACATGAACCACTTCCATTTGAATAATTATTAGCATAATTCCCCTGACCGAGGCGCGAATGGCGATATGATTAAAACCCAATAAAATCATAGGGTTTTAAGCTTGCAGGTTTCATAGTAAGCGCAATGCAGCGGTGCTGACCAGAAGAGATTGAAATAATGTGAAAGGCGGTGGAAACAGGAAGGCACTGCGGCGGGATGATAGGGGCGGACCCTTTTTTTCGGTCCGCCCGCTATCTCACTGAACCTTGAAATTAACGCTGATTCAAACGGTAGTACGCTTCATTCCATCGCAGGGCATCGCGGAATCCGTGCAGCGTTGTCTCCTCATCAATCACCAGCACCTCAATGCCGTGCAGTTCAGCATACAGACGCATATCTTCCACCGTCAGCGCCTGGCTGAACACCGTATGGTGCGCACCGCCGCCCAGTATCCAGGCTTCAGAGGCCGTTGCCAGTGAAGGCTGCGCACGCCACAGCGCGCGGGCGACCGGCAGCTTAGGCAGCGCCTGCGGCTGCTCAATCGCATCCACCACGTTGACCAGCAGGCGGAAACGGTCACCCATATCAATCACACTGGCGTTGACCGCCCGCCCGGCAGGGGCGGAGAAGATCAGACGCGCCGGATCGGCTTTGCCACCAATACCCAACGGCTGCACATCCAGCAGCGGTTTGGCTTCGCGTGCAATGGTCGGGCAGACTTCCAGCATATGGGAACCCAGCACCAGATCGTTACCCGGCGCGAAGTGATAGGTGTAATCCTCCATAAACGAGGTGCCGCCCGGTAAATCACCCGCCATCACCTTGAACACATGCAGCAGTGCGGCGGTTTTCCAGTCACCTTCACCGGCAAAACCATAGCCTTGTTGCATCAGGCGCTGAACCGCCAGGCCCGGCAACTGCGTCATGCCGTGCAGCGTCTGGAAATTGGTGGTAAACGCGCGGCAGCCTTCATCGTCAAGGAAGCGCTTGATCCCCAACTCAATACGCGCAGCGTCCAGCACGTTCTGGCGCTTATTGCCGTTCACTGCGGCGGCGGCGCTGAACGCATAGCTGCTCTCATACTCATCGACCAGCTGGTTCACATCGCCATCGCTGACCTGGTTGATCACCTCCACCAGATCGCCCACGCCCCAGCCATTCACTGAGTAGCCGAACTGGATTTGCGCCGCGACTTTGTCTCCCTCAGTCACAGCCACTTCACGCATATTGTCGCCAAAACGTGCCACTTTGAGCTGCTGGCTGGCGAGCAGGGCTGCCGCACCGCGCATCCACTGCCCGATACGCAGCTGTGAACGCTCATCCTGCCAGTGCCCGGTGACCACCTGATGCGGCAGGCGCATACGCGCGCCAATAAAGCCGAACTCACGGCCGCCGTGTGCGGTCTGGTTCAGGTTCATAAAGTCCATATCCATCGTGTCCCACGGGATTTCCGCATTGAACTGGGTATGGAACTGCAACAACGGTTTATTCAGGATCGACAGGCCGCCAATCCACATTTTTGCCGGGGAGAAGGTATGCAGCCAGGTGATAATGCCCAGGCAGCTCTGATCGTGATTCGCCTCGCGGCACAGCGACAGCGCTTCATCAGGGGTTTTCACCAGCGGTTTAAGCACCAGCGGGAAGGGCAGTTTACCCGCCCGGTTTAAGCCATCCACCACCTGCTGCCCGTGCTGTTCGACCTGGCGCAGAGTTTCTGCACCGTACAGATGCTGTGTACCAATCACAAACCATACGCTACGGGCGTTTAACTGTGTCATAAAACGATTCCTTAACTGACTAATGAAGGTTGTGGGGCAAACTGAGGTTCCGCCAGTTCACACCATTGAAGATAACGCTGATAAAGCTGCTGGAAACGGGCAACGCGCAGGGGATCCGGTTGCAGGGTATGTTCCAGCGGGCTGGCCATCTGCGCCTGTGCTGACGGGATGTCGGCATAAACACCGGCGGCCACCGCAGCGAAGATTGCCGCGCCAAGCGCACAGCACTCATCGGAGGCGACAATATCCAGCGGACGGTTCATCACATCGCAGCACACCTGCATGATCGTCGGTGATTTACGGGCAATCCCGCCCAGCGCGAGGATCTGCTGTACCGGAATATCCTGCTGTTCGAAACACTCCATAATGGCGCGTGCGCCAAATGCGGTGGCGGCAATAAACCCGCCGAACAGCGTCGGGGCGTCGGTGCCAAGATTCAGATCGGTGATCACGCCTTTCAGGCGCTGGTTGGCAAACGGCGTGCGGCGGCCGTTAAACCAGTCGAGCACCACCGGAAGATGGTCAAGCTGCGGGTCAGCCGCCCAGGCGGCGGTCAGCTGTTCCAGCAGGCTGTGCTGGATCGTTTCCAGCTGAGGTTGCAGATCGGGGTGCAGCGTTGCGGCCTGCACTAACGGCCAGCTCAGCAGGCGGCCAAACCAGGCATACATATCGCCGAAGGCTGATTGTCCGGCCTCCAGGCCAATCATCCCCGGCACCACGCTGCCATCCACCTGGCCGCAGATGCCTTTAATTGCCCGATCAGCCACGCGGTCTGCGTCAGCAATCAGAATGTCGCAGGTGGAGGTACCAATCACTTTCACCAGGGTGTAAGGCTGCGCGCCTGCGCCCACCGCGCCCATATGGCAGTCAAACGCCCCCCCGGACAGCACGACATCACCCGGCAGGCCAAGACGTTCGGCCCATTCGGCACTGAGCTTGCCGACAGGCACATCGGCGGTCCAGGTTTCGGTGAACATCGGGTGATCGAGATCGGCAGTGAGCAGGGGATCGAGGGCATTGAGGAACTTCGCCTCCGGTAATCCCTGCCATAACGGGTGCCAGAGGGATTTATGGCCTGCGGCACAGCGTCCACGCTTCAGGTCGGCAGGTGCCGTCGTGCCGCTGAGCAACGCTGGCACCCAGTCGCACAGCTCTACCCAGGAAACGGCGGCCTCACGCACCGCCGCATCGTTGCGGCTGATGTGCAGGATCTTGGCCCAGAACCATTCGGACGAATAAATACCGCCGATAAAGCGCGAGTAGTCCTGATAGTCGCCGCTGTGGCACAAATGGGTGATGGCTTCGGCTTCTTCAATGGCGGTGTGGTCTTTCCACAGCACGAACATCGCGTTGGGGTTGTCGGCGAATTCAGGGCGCAGTGCCAGCACGCGGCCTTCACGATCGACAGGGGCGGGGGTGGAACCGGTGGAGTCTACGCCAATTCCCACCACGTTAAGGCGCTGCTCAGGAGTGAGTTTGGTGACAACGTCACGAATGGCCTGCTCCAGCGCATCAATATAGTCTTGTGGATGGTGACGAAACTGATTGTTCGCCGGGTTGCAGAAGCGCCCGGCCTTCCAGCGAGGATAGGCCACCACCTGCTTGTGCAGCTCACGACCGCTGGCACAATCGACCGCCAGCGCCCTGACCGAGTCGCTGCCGAAATCCAGACCGAGGGTAATCGCACCCTTATGCATAGTTGTTCTCCGTTATGTTCAGAACAGGCTCTTTTACTGTTCCTCTATCCTGGAAACATCGCGGCGGAGGGGTTAGGTGCGGCTGGCTGCATATATGCACTTTTCTGTCATGCAGGTTGGGAATGTGATGGGCTTCAAATGTTGCCCTTCGGTTAAATTGGCTGAATAGATGGACAAAACGACTGTAATTTCAAGGTGTGATAGCGCTCTACATATTTCCCTGTGCTTGCGGGTAAAACTAGCGCACTACCGCCACTGTTATGTCGTCAGTGCTCAGGTAAGGTCTTGTTTGGATGCTTTTAATTTTTTCAACAACCGATTGTTACCGTTTACACAATCCCGCCCTGAGCGGGCACTGAGCCGGAGAGCCTCATGCACAAATTCACTAAAGCGCTGGCCGCGATTGGCCTCGCAGCCGTTATGTCACAATCCGCTATGGCGGAATCCATGAAGCTGGGTTTCCTGGTGAAACAACCGGAAGAACCCTGGTTCCAGACCGAATGGAAGTTTGCCGATAAAGCCGGTAAAGACCTCGGTTTCGAGGTGATCAAAATCGCTGTGCCGGATGGTGAAAAAACCCTGAATGCCATCGACAGCCTGGCCGCCAGCGGCGCGAAAGGTTTCGTTATCTGTACGCCGGACCCGAAACTCGGTTCGGCGATTGTCGCCAAAGCGCGCAGCTACGGCCTGAAAGTGATCGCGGTGGATGACCAGTTTGTGACCGCGAAAGGCAAACCGATGGATACCGTTCCGCTGGTGATGATGGCGGCCACCAAAATTGGTGAACGTCAGGGCCAGGAACTGTACAAAGAGATGCAGAAACGCGGCTGGGATGTGAAAGAGACTGCCGTGATGGCGATCACCGCCAATGAGCTGGACACCGCCCGCCGTCGTACCGGTGGCTCTATCGAGGCCCTGAAAACTGCCGGGTTCCCGGACAAACAGATTTACCAGATCCCCACCAAATCTAACGATATCCCCGGTGCCTTTGATGCCGGTAACTCGCTGCTGGTTCAGCACCCTGAAGTGAAAAACTGGCTGATTGTTGGCATGAACGACAACACCGTACTGGGCGGCGTGCGTGCCACCGAAGGCCAGGGCTTTAAAGCGCCGAACGTGATCGGTATTGGCATTAACGGTGTTGATGCGGTGAGTGAGCTGTCAAAAGGGAAAGCAACCGGATTCTACGGTTCGCTGCTGCCAAGCCCGGATGTGCACGGTTACCGCAGTATCCAGATGCTGCATGACTGGGTGACGAAAGATATCGAGCCTGCCAAATTTACCGAAGTGACCGATGTGGTGCTGATCACCCGCGACAACTTCAAGGAAGAGCTGGCGAAAAAAGGCCTGAAATAATGGGTGAAAACGGGTCGGGCATGCCCGACCCCTACAAAAAACACGGTAATCCTTAGAGGTAAGGCATGCCCGGCCCCTACAAAAACGCGGTAACCCTTAGAGGTAAGGCATGCCCGGCCCCTACAAAAACGCGGTAACC
>NZ_JBJGXA010000042.1:0-98444 GCF_045107195.1 Erwinia sp. AnSW2-5 | reverse complement strand
CCAAATTCAGTAAACCACTTCAGATATTCTTCGGAAGAATTTGAATGAAGCAAGGTTCCGAAGTGTGGGTAAAAACATGCCAACAGACCAAAGATGGATTAATCAAGGAATCGACTATGCAAGGCAGCACGGTGATGAAATGGCTACACCGCTTTCTCACAACAGTATTATTACTGCTGGTTATCGGCAATGTCGCTTACCGCTATTACGTTGGTCCTCCCTATAATGATGCCCTCTTTAAAACCCAGCAGCTCAGTGAGGATACCTGGCTATACGTGACGAAATATCAGGGCGGCGGGGCAACGGTATCGGAGGTTTACCGCTACTATCTGGCGGGTGAAATACAAAAGGACATAGTAAAGGTATTGGGAAATACCGCTCCTTTTCTCACTGCCGACAGTGATAACGCGAGTATCACCAAAGTGGGCAATCGCGTGACGGTCAGGATGACCGGAAGAATTTATGATTTCACTAATTCCGTATTCTATACCTCTGACGGTGAGGATATCATCCCGTCTATAGAGTTGTATGCGGCTCGGTCAAGGTGAACGTAGTGATGCATTTATCCTGCCCTTCGGGAGCGCGGGCGGCGATCACCAGGCAACCCTTCATCACGCGGATATCCACTTTAGTGCCTGTGGCAAAACCCGCTTCTTCCAGACATTTAACATTCATTCAGTCAAGCAGAGTAGACATTCAGCCGTAATAACGGCTGAATGTCTTTTTGGATCTTAAAATGACTGACCGCCAGCCCCGCTATAAGCGAATACACACTAGCGAACGATATTCATTAAGCTCTTGAAGTTGTCCACCACATTGTAGGTCACATTTTTAGCCACCCTTTCCGTGTTCAACGTATCGAAGAAACGTCTGGCACAGGCAATTTTTGCTTCTTCCATGCCTTTTAGCTGCAATGATGACATTGACCCTTTGGTCTCAGCGACGAAGTAGACATGCTTAACGCTCCCTTCTTCAAAGGCGATAGCCCAGTCCGGGTTGTAGTTGCCGACTGGCGTGGGAATAAAAAATCCTTTTGGCAATTTGGCATAAACGCTGACTTCTTTAGCGAACTCAAGCCCACCCTGATCATCGGATGCAGGATCGCCAAATACGAATTTTTTCTCGATATCTGAATCCGTTACCAGGTAATCATAGATGTGTTTTTTCAATGGATCCCCCGTATTGGTAAAATCCTGTTTGATCTGGCCTGCGGTGAAAATATGGGCATCAAACGTCTCTTCCAGCAAGTTGTAAGTCAGATGCTCCACCATCATGGTTGCTTTTTGCTCGTTAATGAGGGACGCAGCCTTACTGATAAAGTCTTCAGGGTTGTGTTTAAATTGGGCAAATATCAGTGGTTCTGTCTGCTTAAGTACTGCCGCAACGGTGCTGCGCTTGAGTTTTGTCAGCTCGCTAATCTTACCCAGCAGATCATATTTTACCGATGAGTGAATCGAGTTTTTATACTCTGCCCGCTCCGTTTCAGAAACAGAGAAACCCTGACCGGTCTTTATTTGATCATAGGTGGCCGCTGCGATCTGCTCTCCCCGCACGATATTAAAATGCAGTTTTTCCACACGTAAATTGGCATCCAGTGTGTTGATTGCTTTACCAATTAACTCTTCGGAATCAAATTCAACCTGGTATATCGCTTTGTGGTTGATCCTGGCCCACAAATCCTGGAATTCTTTTTTATCAAAATTACTATTGAGTGGGTTAACTTTGCCTTTGCGGTCATCAGAAACCTCAGGAAGGTCATTATCACTGTATACCGCATCAATAATCGCGATGATCTGCTCAGCATAGGGTTGCAGCTCAACAGGTAAGGACGCGAGCGTCCCTTCCTGTTTCGCCTTCAGATAGACATCAGTTATTCGATCCTGATCGTCAGTGTAATTATTTCTCACCAGATAGCGCTCAATACGCCTGGCCATCTCTTCATTGATTTTGAGATCGCCGTGTTCGGTATGCAGCACCTTGCCAACAAAATATGTTGCGTCGGCTTTTTGCGGTCTGGCAGAGAGCGAGTCACTGATATCTTTTTGAAGCGCGGTAACAAAATCCTGATAGCTTTCGCTGGCGACAACGGTCAGCCGGTTGATGTCATGGACAGTGAGGGGATCATCCATGCGATCGCCATGCTGATTAACGGCCAGGCGCAAACCACGACCGACTTCCTGGCGGCGAGAAATGGTGTTGTCGCTGTGCTTAAGCGTGCAAATCACGAAAACGTTCGGATTATCCCAACCTTCACGCAGAGCCGAATGTGAAAAGATAAAGCGGGTGGGTTCGGCAAAGCTGAGCAGTTTTTCTTTGTCTTTGAGTATCAGATCATAGGCATCGACATCATCAGTTTCGGTGGATTTCTTACCGACCGCCGGATCGATCAGGCGCCTGGATTTTTTATCGATAGAGAAATAGCCATTATGCGTTTGCTCAACAGAGATATCGCGCAAGTAGGATTGATATTCACCACTCAGCAGCTCTGGATGGTTGTCCCGCTCTTGTTGGTATTCCTCTTCAAAGATCCGTGCATATTCGCCTTTCTCATCGGCGGCGTTGTAGTCGCGGTACTTAGCCACTTCATCGATGAAAAACAAGCTCAGTACCTTGATACCCAGGGGGAAGAGTTGCCGTTCTTTTTCAAAGTGTACCTGAACAGCCTCACGGATTTGCATCCGGCGAAGTGCTGACTCACTGACATCACCACACGCATCGCCGGCCGTCAGTGTGACGCCATTGGTAAAACTGATCGTGTCAGTATTGGCATTGATATCGGCGACAACGAAGCCCTGATATTGCGCCAACCGATTGGACTGTTCGAACAGGTTATCGCCCTTATTGACCTTGCGGATCTCGCGTTTAATCGTGCCACTGGCAAGCTGACGTTCGAACTCGAGACGCGCTACGGGGGGCTTGCTGGCCGAGATCTCAATGCTTTCCAGATAAAGATAAGCATGGGTGCCCGCGAGTCCTTTGGTCGTAATCCCCCGCACCGCTATTTTTTTGACCAATTTTTGGTTGTAGGCATCCAGCGCATCAAGACGAAAGACTTTGTTGTACTCTGTCTTGTGCGTAGCGGAATAGCGCAACATAAACAAGGGATTGAATTCGGCAAACGAATCGAGAGTCTTGGCTCCCTCCATTTTCTGCGGTTCATCCAGGATCATAACCGGGCGGTTAGCTTTGATGATGTCGATAGGTTTTCTGGATTGAAAACTATCAAGACCTTCTATAACACGCTCGCCGTTCGCGAGGATGCGTTCCTGACCATAGATCCTGCGCGCATCGGCACCACGGGCATTAAAGGCCTGCACGTTGATAACCATCACATTGATGCCACCATCGGACGAGAAGCTCTCTAACTGATGCAGCTGCCTGGAGTTGTAGATAAAGAAACGTGCCTGCTTGTGGTAATCCTCCTGGAAATGCTCTGCCGTGATCTGCAGCGATTTATAAACGCCCTCACGGATGGCAATACTCGGCACCACAATGATGAATTTACTCCAGCCATACTGTTTGTTTAGCTCAAAGATCGTCTTGATGTAGCAATATGTTTTACCCGTCCCGGTTTCCATTTCAATGTCGAGGTTCAACGGGCTGGCTTTGGTAACGGCCAGCTTGCTGGAGAGCGGGAGATTCTGGCGTGTCTGCACGGCCTGAATATTGGTGAGCAGCTGAGCCGCGTTGAGCTGTATCTCCGCGTTTTTAAAGCCTTCTCCCAGATCAACGGTTGAACCAATCAGCCCTCTGGCATCGGTGCCTGAGTCCATTTTGTAACGGTGAGCTGAGTCATTGGGGAGCTGCCCCTTAAAGCAATCGACGATTGCCTGTACTGAGTTGGCCTGGTAAGCCTGGTGTTTAAATTTCAGTTTCATGCAGGCCCCTTAGAGGGTTTTGACATCAGTAGAGGCGCTGAGCTGTTTTAACAACTGCTCCACATTGATCCTGGCTGCATCGGAGCTGAACCCGGCATCCCGGAAGACGAGTCGTCGCGGGCTAAAGGCCGCCAGCTGCCTGATAAAGGCGTCATTGATCCCGCCTGTTTTATCAAAGCAGGCCACTAACGCCCCCTGGGTATTGTCAGGCCGGGCATCGACAAAGAATACGGTTTTGTCGTCAATAGATTGCCGCTGAATCGGCAGTGACAGGTCAACGCCCCAGTCCAGCATCACCTGGAACAGCAGATCTTCTTCGGTGCGATCGTCCTTGACGTTCTCTACGTGGCTGAAGAGATCGTTCTGCACGATGGCATCCGGGTTGTAGTAGACCTCGGCCATATTGGATGTATCCAGTTTTAATACACGGAACCCAACATCTGCACTCAGGTGATTTATTTTTTCACCCGCTAAACGAATGCGTTGTTTACTGATGTCAGATATTTTCTTAAATCCAGATTTATAGGCTGCTGATGAAGTATCACAAGGTTCATCAATTTGCACCATGATGAATTTACGATTGCTCTTCTCTGCGCTATTTAATTCCATAATGGCGTGGGCGGTTGTGGATGAGCCAGCAAAAAAGTCCAAAATAAGATCGTCTTTTTTAGAACCTATTTTTATTATTTTTTTAATGAGATCAACTGACTTAGGGAAACTCATAATGGATTCCCCAAATAATTCTTTTATGGCTTTTCGGCCAACATCATTATTTAATTCACTCTCAAGCCATATGCTTTTGACTAACGTCGTGGCTACTGTGCCATCCTGGCCATAGAGATAGTCCTTACGGTAAATCCTCCACTCATCGCCACTTTTTTCAGCCACAAGCAGGTTGTTTTCTTTTTGAACTTTATCAACGCCCCATGTCCAGCATGTTTTAATATTATTCGGTGCGTCAGGCCAGACTTCATCCGTGAATGTTTCATTTTTTGACAGTGAAATCCGCGCGCTGACAGGGTCCACATAAAGGGGATAATATAATTTTGGACGCGTTTGAGGGTTGAAAGCCTGGTTTCTGTTTCTCAGTCCAGTCAGTCGATAGGGACCCTCCTGGTCTTTCTTATTGTACTCATCAATCATCCGGCCTTCTTTTTCTACGCCAGAAATAGATTGCTCATTGAGATAGTCCTTAACAAAAACAACAATGCTCTCATGTGTTTTTGCAACGAATCGATCTAAATTTCTACCGCGAGGATTGAGCTGGACAGACAATTGAGCAACAAAGTTTTGCTCACCAAAAACTTCGGATGCTATTGTTATTAAATTATGAACTTCATTGTCATCGATACTGATAAAGATGGCGCCATCGTCAGCGAGTAAATTAAACGCCAGTTTAAGCCGGGAATACATCATGCTCAACCAGTCAGAGTGAAAGCGCCCATTTGACTCTGTATTGGCAACTAAACGGTTTCCCTGCTCATCCTTTTGATTGGAACGTTCAGCATAAGAACCCACATCATCCGCAAAATCATCATTATAAATAAAATCGTTGCCGGTATTATAGGGCGGGTCGATATATATCAACTTGACTTTACCCAGATACGTTTCTTGCAATAATTTCAGTGCTTCCAGATTATCGCCTTCGATAAAAAGGTTCTGGGTAGTATCGAAATGAACACTCTCTTCCCGACAGGGGCGAAGGGTTTTCGCTATGGGGGCATTCGCCGTGAGCAGCGCTTCGCGTTTACCTGGCCAGTTTAGCTGATAGCGTTCCTGAGGGCCCTCAACAATATGGCGGGATAGCTCTTGTTTGAGGAGATCGAAATCGATAGTTTGTTGGAGTTTGCCATCAGCGCCTTGAGATTCGGTGACACAGTTGGGGAAGAGAGAAGCCAGTTTTTCTATATTCTGTTCCACCCGATTGGTGCTGTGCATTTTAAGCTTTTCCATGGTTTTTCCTGTCGATTTTCGTGGGGGTAAGGCAACCAGGGAGACGCGAAAGAGAGGGATAGCTGCTTCCGGTGACTTCTTATCAATATGCCCGGCTATGATGCCCTTACAACAGTACAATTTGTCATTTTGTATTGTCAGGCAACAGTGCCTTGATGAGCAAGCTGAAGTGTTCGCCGACCCCACAAGCGATCACATTTTGAGCATCTAAGCTTACCCGTCAGCGTTGGGTTAACGGCGCATCGGTGGGTGACTGGCTGCGTATTAGCCCGTCGTCGGGGGAATCTGCCTGTTACCAGGCAGAGTGTTATCGTTAAGGTGCCGTGCTAAAAAACTCGCCGAACTTCACCGCCAGCCAGCCAATCGGGGTGGTTGCGCCGCCGACGATATTGGTCATTTCAGACATTCCTTCAGGCACAGGAATATGGGAGTTCACGGCGGCCTGCGTGTACTCCCGCGAAATGTCCGTGCCAACGTACAACGTACAGGTGACGATCAGCATGCCGGTGATAAACATGCGGAACATGTTTCGCTGACAGAATGGGGTAACCATGGCCAGCAGGAACATCAGTGAAGCGAGATCGACAAACGGCAGCACCCGGTTACCCGGCAGGATAATTGACAGCACGACGGTCATCGGAATCAACAGCAGGCCGGTTGCCAGCACCGAGGGTTCACCAATCAGTAGTGCGGTATCCATACCGATATAGAAGTCACGACCGGGAAATTTTGCTTTCAGTTTTGCTTCTGCGGCATCGCGGACAATCAGCAGCCCCTGCACCAGAATCTCGATCATTTTTGGCAGCAACAGCATGGCGGCAGAAACCTTAATCGCCAGTGAAACGGCCGCTGAGATATCATATCCGGCAAGGAACGCCAGCATGAGGCCCAGTACAAATCCCAGTGTGAGCGGTTCACCGAATATGCCAAATTTTTTGTTAATACTCTCCGGGTTAACATTGATCTTATTGATGAGCGGAATTTTATCGATGAGATAATTACAGGCGATGCCAAAAGGAACGTAAGCAATACAGGTAAGGTGGGGGAATGAAATTCCGTTAAGGTGATAGTTTTTTTGTAAGTAGGGTGCGGTTAAATCTGCCGCCAGCAGCGTCAGGATAAAGATGCCAAAGGTGATCCCTACTGAAAGCCAGTAGTTTCCGGTTCCGGCATAAACCACGGAACCCATAATCAAGAATATCCAGTAGTTGAAAATATCAATATTGACGGTTTTGGTTAATTTCAGTAACAGCATAGCCAGGTTAATAATAATAAAACCGATCACGACGGGTAACATCAACGGAGATCCCCAACCAATAGTTGATGCGGTTGGCCATCCCGTGTCGACCACGGTCAGCGTCAGGCCAATCCGCTCCACCATTGCCTGTGAGGCGGGGCCAATATTGGTCAGAAGCAGGCCAATCACCAACCCGACGCCTTCAAAGCCGATACCGACCAGCATCCCGGCTTTAAAGGCGGTGCCAGACTTAACCCCAAAACACAGGGCAATAATAAAAAATATGATGGGCATCATGACTGATGCCCCCAGATTAATGATGCTATTAATCATATCCATCATAATTCCTTAATCAGAGGCCGGATTGGGCACGCGTGTTGCTGTGCCCGACAGGACATATAAAGAGTGAATAATTTTCTGAATATTACGTTATTTTCTTAAGCAAAATATCAGAAAATAACACCGGTGAGTGGCGGAAGGCATCAAGCGTGCTGCCCGCAATATGCGGTGTTATCGTGACATTATTCAGCGAATAAAAAGCACTGTCATCAGGCAGCGGTTCATGATCAAAGGTATCCAGTGCGGCGCCCCTGATTTTCCCGGTCTGTAAGGCAGCAATAAGATCCTCTTCATTGATTAAACCCGAGCGCGCAGTATTCACTATAATTGCGTGACGTTTCATTAATTCAAAATGGTGTGCATTGATCAGATGCCTGGTTTCGGGTGTTAAACGTGCATGCAGAGAGATAACATCAGCGCGTGTTACCAGTTCATCCAGTGAATTCACCTTTTTATAGCGATCATGGCGGGCAACGTATTTATCATAGAAAATAATCTCCGTGCCAAAGCCGCTGAGAAAACCGGCCACCAGTTGGGCAATATGACCCAGCCCGACAAGGCCTATCACTTTACCTCCCAGCTCTGGAATGGTGTGATGATTAGGAGTATCCGCGCGCCAGCATTTATCGCGTAGTGCATCGTATGATCGGGCTATATTCCTCATTTCCGCGAGTATCATGCCGACGGTAAACTCTGCCACGCTACGCGCATTGCGCCCTGGTGTATTGATGATCTCAATGCCGCGAGCTTTGGCGGCATCCAGGTTGACGTTTTCCGTGCCTCCGCGCAGCACGCCAATGTATTTCAGCTTTGGCAGCTTATTCAGTACTGCCGCGTTGACCGGAGCAAACTGAACGATGAGGACATCGATATCTTCTGCCCCTTGCAGCAACGCATCAGGTAACGTCACCGCTTCTGCACCGTGCTGTTCCACCTGCAGATTATCCTGCTGCAACTTTTCCACAGACGGATGCGACCATTCGCGCACCGCTACCCCAAGCCCGCGATCACGAAGCGCTTGTAACCCGGCTTCCATCATCGGGGTATTAATCAAAAGATCGGCTATCGCCAGACATTTCATAGAGCGTCTCCACAGATTAACGCATCAACATACCGCCAGTGACATCTATCGTTGCTCCTGTCATATAACGGGTTTTAGGAGAAACCATAAAGACGCCGATGTCGGCAATTTCATCGGGTTGAGCAACCCGGCCCAGAGGAATGCGGTTGAGGTAATAGTCGGGATTCTGTTCAATGTTGCTCTGCATCATTCCGGTCGCCATAATGCCGACGGCAATGTTGTTCACATTGATTTTCTGTCTGGCGACTTCGCGCGCCAGCGAAATCGAAAAGGCCACCAGACCGGCTTTACTGGCCGCATAATGAGCATGGCCCGTGGTCGAACCGTGGAAGGCTGCCTGCGAAGTAATGTTCAGAATGCTGCCTGCCTGGTCCTGCTCCCGACAGTGGTTAATAAACAGCTGGCTTAAATGGAAAACGGCTTTCAGATTCACGTTCATAACCCGGTCCCAGTCATACTGCGTTAATTCGCTGACATAGCCGCTTAACCAGATCCCGGCGTTGTTCACCAGAATGTCGGCATTACCCAGTTTTTCGATGCAGGTAGTAAAGAGCTGATGACGGCTTTGTTCATCGGAGAGATCGGTTCTCACTGCGATGATCTTCACAGAGGTTGTCGCCTTCACGGTGTCAATCAACTGCTGCGCATGTGATTCGTGGCGCTGCCAGGTAAAACAGATATTGACCCCTTCATTGGCCAGCGACAGAACCAGTTCTTTGCCCAGCCCGGATGCACCACCGGTGACGATAGCTGTGCGATCCTTTAAGTTAAGATCCATTCTTTCCTCGCTTAATGCGTGATGTAACTGCTGCAGCTTTTCCACGGAGACTGCATCTCGGATAACAGTTTTTTGTACAGCTGATATTTGTCGTGGTAGACCTGTCGACGGGCAGGGTCCGGTGTCACGGTACGCGAGACATGGACCATCTCATTGGAGGCGGCAAACACGTCATCAAACCAACCGATCATCACGGCAGCGGTCATGGCGGTGCCTAATGTGCCGTGCTCTTTGACATCCACAATCTCCAGCGTGGACTGGAAAACATCGGCGAACAGCTGGAGCCAGACAGGGGAGTGGGTTACCCCGCCGGCGATACGGATGGTGCCGCTCAACGCCGGGTTGAGATGGCGTAAACGTTCAGTGTGATAGAGGTGACTAAACGCGATGCCTTCATAAATCGCCCGCAGGAAATGGGCTTTGTTATGGAAGCTGTTCACGCCGATAAAGCCTGCTGATGCATCGGCAATGGTGTTGGAACCAAACACGAAGGGGAAGAACAGCAGGTGGCTTTCCTCGGGGGTGGTGGAGGCGAAAAGGGAGTTGCAACGATCGTATACCGATAGCCCTTCTGATGACGCTTTTTCGCGTTCGCTCTCCATAAAGTTATTGATAAACCACTCAAGGTTGCTGGCCGAGGTTGGGCTGGCCTCAGTGATCAGCCATTTTCCTTCAATCGGGTAGATAGACGCCATAAACAGCGCGCTATCGATAACCGGACGATCGGTAACATACTCGTTAATGCTCCATGTACCGGTGATGATGGCCAGCTTATTCAGGCTGTTGATCCCGCAGGCGACAGCGGAGGCTGAAATATCAAATACGCCACCGGAAACGGGCGTCCCTGCGCGCAGCCCTGTGAGGCGGGCCACGTCATCGGTGATGGTGCCGCAGCAGTCGGTGGAGCGCTTAATCGGGGGTAATTTGTTGCGCAGTTCAGCCAGACCCCACCATGCCAGCAGCTCGTCATCATAATCGTGCTCACGCACGTTGATCAGGTTGGTCCCCGAGAGATCGGTAAGCTCAAGAAAGGTTTCCCCGGTCAGGTAAAAACGGATCAGGTCTTTCACCATAAAAATAGTGTGTGTTTTGAGGAGTGACTCGGGTTCATGCTCTTTCAGCCATGCCAGCAGCGCGATGGGCTGCCCGGCCCAGATAGACTGCATTGTCTTTGGCAGAATATGGGAAATAAACTCAGGCGAGTTCTGCCATTTTTCCACGTACTCCTTTGCCCGACTATCGGTAGAGATAATGCCATGACGCACCGGGTGACCGCCTTCATCGACCAGATAAAGCCCGTTTCCATGACCGGTAACGGCCACCCCCTTGATCTGCCGGGCATCGATACCCGATTGCTCAATGGTTTGTTTGATCACCTCAATATTCGCTGCCCACAGTTCGTTAATATCGCGCTCTGTGTGGTGTGGCCTGGGGGTTAACATCTGCGTCGAGATTGCCGCGCTGGCGATGGCTTTTCCGCTGCGATCGTAAATGGCTGCTTTGGTCACGGTGCCGCCATTATCTATACCCATAACGTATTCATTATTCATTTTCGTGGACTCCTTCGTGGTTACCACAGGCCAGGTTCACTGGTCGTTATCCCTGTAAATCCGGCATGGAATATTTTATCAACAAGGTATTTCCGTTTTACAAATCCACCGGCAATAAATATCACCTCACAGCCTTTAAGACTCCGGCTAATCAACTCAAGGCACTGGCAGGCATATTCGGCCGGTAATATTTCGATGGCGTCAGGGACGTTATGCTTAACAATATCGAGTGACTGATCCAGTGAACGCGAATCGATAAGTAACACCCGAAATATAGTCAGTAGCCCCTCCTTTTTGGCATGGCGCAGGGCCGAAAGATTTGAGGAGATCACACCATCTACTTTGTAGTATGTTTTCAGCAGATTGATCCCTGCCAGATCCGGTTTAAATCCACCCAGCAGGTCAAGATGGATTAATACCTTCTTGCCTCCCTGATGACATTTTCCTATCAGTGATTGCAGATTGCCGATATTCGCTTCCGACAGCAGAACATATTCCGATGCACAGGACAGCGCCTTGTCGAAATTCTTGTATTTTCTTACAGAGGGTATGATGGTGTTATTTGAAAACATAGTCATATCCGAAGTTATTTAGCCCTGTACAGGCTGTATGCATCTTCCGCCGTGGCATTTTCGTGAATAATGGCATTGAGACCGGCAACCACTTTTTCAGGCTGCGGATCCTGAGTGATATTGCGGCCTACGGCCACCCCTTTTGCCCCGGCCTGCATACAGTGTTGAACGAACGAGAAGTAACCGTTGATGTCGGTTTTGGGGCCACCGAGTGCAAGAACGGGGACGCCTGCAGCTTCGACAATCAGGTGGTCATCTGCTGTTCCCGTGAAGCGTGTTTTGATCACGTCAGCACCCAGCTCCACCGCTGCCCTTGCCGAAGCGGCAATGATAGCGGGGTTGTTTGAATCATCACTCGTGACGGCATACCCGTAAGGGAGGGATTCAACAATTAAGGGCATATTCCAGCGATCCGCCGCCTGGGCCAGCTGCATCGCCATGAGGTGGGTTTTCTCCTCGTTGAACGCGCCGGGGAAGGTCATGCAGACCACACCCTCTGCGGCGACTTTCAGGGCATCTTCAATAGAGAACACCGGGGCGGTATCAGGCACGCTGTGATCAAAAATACTCACCGTGCTGTCGACACGTAAAACAACGGGAACCGTAGAAAGTGCATCACGAAAATTCTTCAGCATGCCATAAGTCACCAGTGCGCAATCCAGGCCTTTTTCAACCAGAGTCGGGATCTGATTGAGTGTGTTATCAATGCCCTCGGTTTTTATTGAAAAATGGTAACCATCCAGTGCCAGCGTGACGGACTTGCCATCTTTTGCAAAAATCCTTGAGAGGCGACGCTGTTTATACATTGATTGACTCCTCAGTAAAAAATAAAAAAAAGCCCTCAAAGACAGATGTCTTTGAGGGCGTTCAATTCACGTACCCTGATGGTAATGATTCAGTTACCCAAATCATTAACGATTAATTTTTTCGCCTGATGAGAGGGGTTTATATCGTTCAATATAAACGCTTTCTCCTGCGTGGTTAATTACTAACATGCGGGTAATCTTCCTGTCCAGTCGAAATACATAAAGTGAGATGTTCATCACGCCTGTATTTAAATAATCGGCCTGGCGTTAAGGTGTCAGCATTCTATTATGAGTTCCTGTAATAATGGTGAGCGTGATGAGTGTTGATTCCATTATTTAAGGTGTTTTTTCGTTGGTGGGTTAATTATCCTCTAACAGGAATGATTAATGTCAGGGAGCGTGTTATGTCGCTAATATTCTCAGTCAGATATTTAACTCATCCTCATTCTAACGCTCAGAATAATATTATTATTGATGTTGTTGTCAGTGATGATGAATCATCCTGTTAAAAATAAGGCGGTTCGATAAGACGATACTCGCAGGGAAGGGAATGAAAAACATGCGCAGCATGATCGCGTTGTCTGCGGCTCGTTCAGGGTAACATCGGCTGCGAAGCTTTACCGTTCCGCGCGCGTGCAGGCGGACCGGAAAAAAGGTCCGCCTCCAAAGCCGGGATCGGGCTTACGCCCCGTATCCCATCACCTGCAGCAGATGCTGTGCCTGCTGCACCGCTTCCTGGCGGTGCGCCACACCCAGTTTCTGATACAAATTACGGATATGGGTTTTGATGGTGGTGGAGGCCACATCCAGCTCCCCGGCGATCTGGTCGTTGCTGTAGCCGGAGTAAATCAGCCCCAGTACCTGCCATTCACGCTGGGTGAGCGGGCTGGTGCGGATTAACTCCGGCACCTGCGGATGCGTCAGGAGTTTATTGACAAAACCTTCGTCGAAATGCGCAAACTTATGGCGATGATGCTGGTTAATCTCGCGTAAAATCAGCTGCGCACGGCGCTGCTCCAGATCGGGCAACAGATTCAGCTGGATCAGCTGACGCAGCTGCTGCGCCATCATCTCCCCTTCAATCACAAAGTGGCTGATAAACCCGGTGCGGTTCGCCAGCCCCAGCGCTTCAATCAGCGCACGCTGCGCTTCCCCTTTGCGTCCGGTGTGCCAGTAAAGCAGGTTACTCAGCAGCAGATTGCGATTGAGGTCGCTGGTCAGGCGCAGCTGGCGCGCATTCTGGTTCAGTTCATCCAGCACCACTTCAGCTTCATCAAACTTCTCCAGCAGGATCTGCACGCGGGCGATATTACGCCACTGACCCTGCTGGAAATGGTTATCGGCCATATCGGGTTTACGCGCCTGTTGCAGCCACTGGCGGGCGGCGGCTTTATCACCCACCATCTGCCAGTAGATAACGCGCGGCTTATCGGTGTTGGTCAGCCAGTCGATATGATAGTGACCGCTTTTCAGCAGCGCTTCGCAGCGTTGCAAATGATGATGGGCATTATCCAGCTGACCGCGTGCCAGCGAGCACTTCGCCAGCATGGCCAGGCACTGTAACTGCTGCTGTGGGTGGAAGTTGGTCAGTATCTCCAGCCCCTGGCGTGCAGCGTCTTCGGCATCGTCAAGGCGTGCCCACGACCACAACAGCTGCGAACGCAGACGCAGTAAAAACTCGTGCATCGGTAGCTGTTCAAGATGCTGCTCGCGCACCAGTTCGAAAGCGCGATCCTGCATCTCAAATGCGGCCTGTAAAAATCCCTGAGCGATAAGGATTTCGCTCTGCTGTATCAGTGCCCACAGCGCGTAGTGATAGGCTTCGTAGCGGCGGGCAATTTGTTCCGTCTGCTGCATCAGCGGCAAAGCGCGGGCCAGGTCGCCTTTGCAGTGCTGGATCTCCCCGGTCACGGAGGTGGCAACAATCCGGCTGTAGAAGCTCTCATACGGCAGAAAACGCAGCGCCTCGGCGGCCAGCTGTTCTGCCTCATCCTGGCGTCCATCATTGATGGCGACCTGCGCACGCAGCGCATTGAACTCCGCATTCAGGTCCTGATCCATCACGATATCGTGCTTCACCATCTCGCTTTCCGCCTGCGCCAGCAGGGTATCGACTTCCGCGTAACGATGCTGGCTCTGCGCCAGCCATGCCTGCAACAGTACCAGCTTAGGGTTTTGGATCAGGCGGTCATAAGGCAGGGCGGCCAGGCACTCTTCCAGCAGCGCCAGCTCGCTCTGATTAAACAGCGCCCAGGCGTGTTGCAGCATAATATCGCGCAGCATATCGATGTCATCGGCCGCCAGCGCATGATGGATCGCTTCCGCCGGAAAACCCTGCGCCAGCCAGCCATCGGCGGCGGCACGGTGGATAGCCGGCAGCTCACTCGTCAGCTCCCACTGGCAGCGCTGGCGCAGGAAGGTGGCGAATAAAGGATGGAAGCTGAACCACTCGCCGCTGTCATCCATGCGGTGAATAAACAGGCCCTGACGCTCTAACTCTTCCAGACGCTGCTGGCCATTATCCCCCCCGGTCAGGCGGACAATCAGGGCATCGTTCATCGAGCGCAGCAGCGAGCAGCGCAGCAGAAAATCACGCGTCGAGGCATCCACGCGGTCCAGCACTTCATCCACCAGATAGTCGGAAAGGTGGCTGGCGTTCAGTCCTGCCAGCTTACGTGCCGACTGTTGCGTAGACTGCCGTGAAGGCGTGTTGGACTGGCGCGCCGAGAGGGCGATCAGCTGCAAAGCGGTGGCCCAGCCCGCGACGTCATCACACAGACGGCTGCTGTCGGCCTGGTCAATGGGATCGTTGAGGCGGTTGTCGAAAAATTGCTGTGTCTCGGGGTGGGTAAAGGCCAGATGCGTGGCATTCAGTTCCAGGAGCTGTTCACGCACGCGCAGATTGGCGATACCCAGCGGCGGCAGGGTACGTGAAAGCACCACCAGCGAGAGGTTCTCCGGCTGATGACGCAAAAAGAAACGCATCCCTTCATGGATCGCATCGTTGGTGATCAGATGATAATCATCGATCACCAGCAACAGCGGGCGATGCCAGCCGGATAGCTCGACGAACAGCTGGGCGAACAACGCTGGCAGACTGGCGTACTGATGCTTCAGGCTCAGTGCTTCACTTTTGCCGCAATGGCCGCCGCAGGCCTGCTGGATGGCGGCAATCAGATAGCTGGCAAAACGCTCCGGCAGGTTGTCGCTTTCATCAAGAGAATACCAGCCAAGATCGCTCTTACCTGCCGCCCAGTGTGCGACCAGCGTCGTCTTTCCATAACCCGCCGGACTGCCGACGAGGGTCAGACGATAATGCGGCGCTGCCGAAAGCCGTGTCAGCAGTCGGTCGCGCACCACGGTATTTTGCTGCCGCACCGGGCGGCTCAATTTTGATGGGATCAGCATTTTTTTTCGATTCTTTTGACGGTAGTCAGAGGGCGTAATAATTATTTCGCAGCGTGTAATTAATCACTTTTTCTAAAGTCCTCCTTTGAAACATCGAATGCAACAATGTTACGTATTTACATGCTGTTAACTTGCTCTGCATCACACTTCTAAAGACAAATTTTGCGCCACTCCCTCTGACCTTGCATCCCCTACGGCTACGCCCCGTTTCTCCTCCCTGCCTAATCGCTGGCGGGAGGATGTTGCAACGCGTTGAAGGCTTCAGCATAGGGATTTAAGAGCTTATCCCATTAGGCTATTTTACTTGCCATTTTGGCCCTGGGCAGTGCTCAAAATCCTCACGTACTGCGTGTACGCTACGGTTTTTCCGCGCTGTCCGTGTCCAAACTGGCCGCGACAATGACGCCTACTGGGATAGGCTCTAACACTCTACTTTCCGCCAAATTCCCGAATAAAGAGGCATGTCATGCAGGTGACCTTAGATAAAACGCAATTTACCGCCGCGCTGAAACGCCAGTGGCAGGGCTTCGGTTTACAGCAGGCGCAGGATATGACGCCCCATCAGTGGTGGCAGGCGACCAGCGCAGCATTATCAGAACAGCTGAACGCGCAGCCTGCGCCAGCACGGACGGAACAGCCGCAGCGCCATGTGAACTACATTTCGATGGAATTTCTGATTGGCCGTCTGACGGCCAACAACCTGATTAACCTCGGCTGGTATGACACGGTCAGCCAGGTGCTGAAAGAGCAGGGCGTAGCGCTGGCCGATGTGCTGGAGCAGGAAACCGATCCGGCGCTGGGTAACGGCGGGCTGGGGCGTCTGGCTGCCTGTTTCCTCGATTCAATGGCCACCGTCGGGCAGCCCGCGACCGGCTACGGCCTGAATTATCAGTACGGCCTGTTCCGCCAGTCCTTTAAGGAAGGCCAGCAGCAGGAAGCGCCGGATAACTGGCATCGCGAAAGCTATCCGTGGTTCAGCCACAACAGCACACTGTCCGTCGATGTGGCCTTCGGCGGCAAGCTGGTGAAGGATGCGCAGGGCGCAGAACAGTGGCAGCCCGCGTTTACGCTGCGCGGCGAAGCCTGGGATCTGCCGGTGGTGGGGTATCAAAATGGGGTGACCCAGCCGCTGCGTCTGTGGCAGGCCACCGACGTACATCCGTTCGATCTGACGCTGTTTAACGACGGTGCGTTCCTGAAGGCGGAACAGAAAGGTATCGACGCCGCGAAACTCACGAAAGTGCTGTATCCGAATGATAACCACGATGCCGGGAAACGCCTGCGCCTGATGCAGCAGTATTTCCAGTGCGCCTGTTCGGTGGCCGACATTCTGCGCCGTCATCACTTCCTCGGGCGCAAAATCCAGGATCTGCCCGCGTATGAAGTGATCCAGCTGAACGACACCCACCCGACGATTGCCATCCCGGAGCTGCTGCGCATCCTGCTTGACGAGCACCAGCTGGAGTGGGAGGCGGCCTGGGCGATCGTCCAGAAAACCTTCGCCTACACCAACCATACCCTGATGCCGGAAGCGCTGGAGTGCTGGGATGAAAAACTGGTACGCAGCCTGCTGCCGCGCCACTTCTCGCTGATCAAAACCATCAACGCCCACTTTAAAAAAGTGGTGGCAAAACAGTGGCCGGGCGACAAGGCGGTGTGGGAAAAACTCTCGGTACACCAGAACCGTCAGGTGCGCATGGCTAACCTGTGCGTGGTCAGCGGCTTTGCGGTGAACGGCGTGGCGGCACTGCACTCTGAGCTGGTGGTGAAAGATCTGTTCCCGGAATATCACCAGCTGTGGCCGAATAAATTCCATAACGTCACTAACGGCATCACCCCGCGTCGCTGGTTAAAACAGTGTAACCCGGCGCTCTCCTCGCTGATCGATGACACGCTGAAAACCGAATGGGTGAATGATCTTGATGCGCTGAAAGGGCTGGAGCCTTTCGCCGATGATGCGGCATTCTGCCAGCGTTATCAGCAGATTAAGCGTGAAAACAAAATCAAACTGGCTGCATACGTGAAGCAGGTCACCGGGATTGCACTCAATGCGGAGGCGATTTTCGACGTGCAGATCAAACGTCTGCATGAGTACAAACGTCAGCATCTTAACCTGCTGCACATCCTGTCGCTCTACCGCCAGCTGCGCGATAACCCGGAAATGGACCTGGCACCGCGCGTCTTCCTGTTTGGCGCCAAAGCGGCACCGGGCTATTTTCTGGCGAAAAACATTATCTACGCCATCAATCAGGTGGCAGAGAAGATCAATCACGATCCGCTGGTGCGCGATCGCCTGAAAGTGGTGTTTATCCCGGATTACCGCGTCTCGGTGGCGGAGCTGATGATCCCGGCGGCGGATGTCTCCGAGCAGATCTCCACCGCAGGCAAAGAGGCGTCCGGCACCGGCAATATGAAGCTGGCGCTCAATGGCGCGCTGACCGTCGGCACCCTTGACGGCGCCAACGTGGAGATCGCCGAACAGGTGGGCGAAGAGAATATCTTTATCTTTGGCAATACGGTCGATCAGGTCAAAGCCTTGCAGGCCAGCGGCTACGATCCGCTGGCGATCCGCAAAAAAGATAAGCATCTGGACAGCATCCTGAAAGAGCTGGAAAACGGCTTCTTCAGCAATGGCGATAAGCAGGCGTTCAGCCTGATGCTCGACAGCCTTCTGGACGGTGGTGACCCGTATCTGGTGCTGGCCGACTTCGCGGATTATTGTGCCGCGCAGCAGAAAGTGGATGCCCTGTATCGCAACCGCGACGAATGGACGCGCAAAACCATCCTCAATACCGCCCGCGTTGGAATGTTCAGTTCAGACCGTTCGATCCGCGATTATCAGCAGCGCATCTGGCAGGCGAAACGCTAAGGAGTTCCCATGGAGCACAACACACTGGAGCAGGCTGCCAGGGACGCGGGGATCTCCTCCGGTTTTATCAATGCGCATGGCCAGCAGCAGGCAATTGCAGCGGAAACCAAGCGCGAGCTGTTAAGTGCGATGGGCTGGACGGGGGACCGCCATCAGGTTGCTACGCCGGTGCCGGGGGTGAAAGTCTTCGTCGCGGGTCAGCGTCTGGCGCTGCCAGTGGAGGGCGACGGTGAATACCTCTGGACACTGCAACTGGAGAGTGGTGCCACCCAGCGCGGCCGGATTAGCGGCAAAATGACGCTGGCGCTGGCGGGGAAAATTCCGCCCGGCTATCACCAGCTGACCCTGACGCAGGATGCACAGACGTGGGATTGCCGGGTGATTGTCGCCCCGAAGCGCTGCTATGAACCGGATGCGTTGCTGGCCGGAAAAAAACTGTGGGGAGCGTGTGTGCAGCTTTACACGTTGCGCTCGGACAATAACTGGGGCATTGGCGATTTCGGCGATTTAAATCTGCTGCTGAAAAAGATTGCCGAACGCGGCGGTGCCTTTGTCGGGCTGAACCCGATCCATGCGCTTTATCCGGCCAATCCGGCGGCGGCCAGCCCTTACAGTCCGTCGTCACGTCGCTGGCTGAACGTGATGTATATCGACGTCAGCGCGGTGGACGATTTCAGACAGAGCGAGGCGGCACAGCGCTGGTGGCAGTTGCCCGCAACGCAGCAGCGCGTCACGGCGGCGCGTGCCAGTCGCGAGGTGGATTACACGGGAGTGATGCCGCTCAAGCTGGAAGGTCTGCGCCTGGCGTACGCACATTTCCTCGGGCGCAAGCCGCAGGATGCGCAGGTCAAAGCGCTGGCACACTTTACCCGCCAGGGCGGGGAGAGCCTCTGGTTACAGGCAGCCTTTGATGCCTTGTATGCGCACCTGGTGAAAGAGAACGGGGTGGCACTCGGGTGGAACCACTGGCCCGAACAGTATCATGATGCGCGCGGCCCGGCCGTGCGGGCGTTCTGCGAGCAGCACGCGCAGGAGGTGGAATTTTATCTGTGGTTACAGTGGCTGGCGGAAACCCAGTTCGCACAGTGCTATCACACCAGCCAGCAGCAGCAGATGTCGATGGGGCTGTATCGCGATCTGGCGGTCGGCGTGGTGGGCGGCGGGTCTGAAACCTGGAGCGATGGCGAGTTGTATTGCCTGAAGGCCTCGGTGGGGGCGCCGCCGGATATCCTTGGCCCGCTGGGCCAGAACTGGGATCTGCGCCCGATGGATCCGCATGTGATGGTCAATCGTGGCTATCAGCCGTTCATCGATCTGCTGCGTGCCAATATGACCCACTGCGGCGCATTGCGTATTGATCATGTGATGGCGCTGCTGCGTCTGTGGTGGATCCCGGCGGGCGAGATGGCAGATAAAGGGGCGTATGTTCACTATCCGGTTGACGATCTGCTGGCGATCCTCGCGCTGGAGAGCCAGCGCCATCGCTGTATGGTGATTGGCGAAGATCTGGGGACGGTGCCGGTGGAGATCGTCAGCAAGCTGCGTGAAGGCGGGGTTTACTCCTACAAGGTGCTCTATTTCGAGCGCGATGAAGAGAACAACTTCCGTGCGCCGCAGTCGTATCCGGTGCAGGCGATGGCGACCATCACCACGCACGATCTGCCGACGCTGCGCGGTTACTGGCAGGCTGACGATCTGGCGCTGGGGAAATCCCTCGGGCTGTATCGCGATGAGAGCGTGTTGCAGGAGCTGTATCTCGACCGGGCGCGGGCGCGTCAGGGGCTGCTCGACGGGCTGCATCACTACGACTGCATTCCGAAGAAAACCGGGCGCCATGCAGAACTGATGGCGATGACACCGGTGATTAACCGTGGGTTACAGCGCTATGTGGCCGACAGCGCCAGTGCGCTGCTGGGCTTGCAGCCGGAGGACTGGCTGGATATGGCGACGCCGGTGAACGTGCCGGGCACCAGCAATGAGTATCCCAACTGGCGGCGTAAGCTCTCCCATACGCTGGAGGAAATGTTTGCGGATGACCAGGTCAATAAGCTGATTAAAGACCTGGATAAACGGCGGCGTAAGGTGTCGGTGAGCTGAGGTTAGTGCCGTAAAAAGAGGGTTCCTGCGGGTGGGGGAACCCTTTTTTGTTGTGAAAAAAATATCTATTCCACTTCAAGTGAGAAAGGATTCATAAATTGCCTGCCCCATAACAGGCTACGGTCCACGTCGCTCAGATGAGCTTCATCGCAAACGGAATGCCAGTTATCTTCGATAATACTGATTTGTTGTTCAAAAATATTCCGGGCTTCTTTTTGCGTTAATAAAAAAGCCTGTGAAGCGGCAAGGCAGGTTTTCAGACGGCTGAGGTTATTATTTCCTGAAATGAGCATCGCCTGAGATGCCTCGTTATCGGCTCTGCCCTGTGGGCAAATATCATAGGCCGGGGTCAGACTCAGCGTTTTGCCATCCCAAAAAGCAGCATGGTTTCGCGCGTGATCATCCGTGTTGCCACAGAGAATGTTAAAGACCAGTCTGGAAAACAGTTCTTTTAAGGTGGCTGTCGGTTTGTTAAAACGTCGGCGAATAATCTCGGCGAACTCTTCGTAGCTGGCATAACGCGCCATCATGTCATCAAGACCAAATAATGTGAGTGCGGAAACCATACATTTTCGAGTCCAGCCCTCACCATGATTCACCCGGTCGAATCGCTCGATAAGCAGTACATCTTTACCGGATGCCTGGACCATTTTTACTGGGGCGGCATTCAGCCCAACCCGTGTTGCAAGGCGCATAGCGATAAATTCGGCTTTGACTACGCTGTAGAGGTCTGTTCCCGATGAAAATTTCGCGACGTATTTACATCCCCCGTCTTCTATCAACGCTTTAGGGCGAGCACCGCCAATCGAACTGCCGTGAAAAAGCGCCTGATCCAAATCAGGAGTCAATGCTATTCCTCTTTCAACACGCTCTGCGGACTCAAGTAACTCCTCAATTCTGACGTTATTGACTGAACGAGGCACATATTCGGTCGGCGAACGCTGAAAATCCAGTGCACCAATTCGGTCCGAGCCAGATTCCAGTAAATAAGTCAGCTCATCTAAGCTATTGGTGTCAGTCTGGGCTCCTTTTTTCCCTAACTTTTTATTGATAATCACCCTTCGCCCCCATGCATCTGGGGCCGCATCCCGTAAACAGCCAAAAAAATTAAGCCCTGTGGGTCGCGAAATAATGCCTTTTTTTAAAGGAAGCTCTGGTTCATAAATCGATATTGACGCCTGGTGATCATGTTGGCGTTCCAGGTAGCTTCTGCCGTAATTGAACTCGATATCTTTTCCATCCGCTACGAGCTTGCCTGCGACGATGGGATGTATATCACCCGGAAGCCAAATCCAGACAAAAGCCTCAGTATCCTTACCTCTAGAAGTCATCATCTATTTCCTTATGTTTTTTGCGAACCGATTTCGGCATCAATGCCAGTTTGTCTTCCGTATGTCGGAGATGACGTGTGAGCGAGTTTTCGTCAGCATCGAACAATCTGACGCCGACAATGGCCGCGACTTCAAAAAATACACCGATTTCACATCTCAGATCGCCTTTCTCGATGCGTTGCAGAAGGCCTCTGGAGATCCCCACACGCTCTGCCACTTCCAGTGTTGTCAGTTTTTTTTCCAGGCGGGCTGTGCGAACCAATCCGCTGAGTAATGAAACTGCTTCACGGGTGTATCGGGAATAAGTACGAACTCTTGCATGGGTCATAGTGTCTTGATGCCTTGTGGGAAATGCCGTCACTTCGTACGTAATTCATACAGAAATACGCTATGCTTAATCGCTGTCCTTGTCAATTAAGTGATCTATATATAAATCACAAAGAGGTCTTGTGGTCTATATGTAGATCAAATTATCTATTTTATAAGCACAAAAAAAGGCGGCTTATTCAGCCGCCCAAGACACAGGGATTCAAACAAGTCATACACCCATTGCTGGGATTAAGCGCATACGTTCTTACATCCGTTAACCTTTCACCCCGCCCGCCGTTAAGCCACCTACCAGCCAGCGCTGGGCAATCAGGAACACTGCCGTAATCGGGATGGCGGAAAGAATGGCCGCTGCTGCGAAATCGCCCCACAGGTAGTTTTGCGGGTTGAGGTACTGCTGCATCCCCACCGCCAGCGTGTAGCTGTTTACATCACGCAGCAGCAGAGAGGCCACCGGCACTTCGGTAATGGCGGCGATAAACGACAGAATAAACACCACCGCCAGAATCGGTACCGACAGCGGAAGCAGCACCAGGCGGAACGCCTGCCACGGTGAGGCACCGTCCAGGGCGGCGGCTTCCTCCAGCGAGCTGTCGATGGTTTCGAAATAGCCTTTGATCGTCCACACATGCAGGGCGATGCCGCCCATATAAGCGAAGATCACCCCGCCATGCGTGTTCAGCCCGAGGAACGGAATGTAAATGCCCAGGCGATCAAACAGGGCGTACAAGGCCACCAGCGACAGCACCGCCGGAAACATCTGGAAGATCAGCATGCCTTTGAGCAGCGAACTTTTGCCACGAAACTTCATGCGGGCAAAGGCGTAAGCGCAGGTGGTGGAGAGCGCGACGATCCCTACCGCCGTGATCCCGGCGATTTTGATCGAGTTCCACAACCACAGCAGCACCGGGAACGGTGGCGGCGTCAGGCTGCCATCACTGTTCGTCACGGTGATCCCCAGCGCCAGCTTCCAGTGATCCCACGAGACCTGATCCGGGATCAGGCTGCCCGTCGCAAAGTTGCCCGGGCGCAGCGAGATGGTAAACACCATCAGCAGCGGGAACAGGATCAGCGCCAGAAAGCTCAGCAGTAACAGATGCGTGACCAGCAGCCTGACTTTTTGCGACCTCGGTTTTACCATTGCCATTGTCTGTTTCTCCTTAGTCGAATTTCATGCGTGACGCTTTGAGGTTAACGATAGCCAGCGCGCCCACCAGCAGGAAGATCAGCGTGGCAATGGCCGCAGCCAGCCCGAAGTCCTGCCCGCCGCCGCCTTCAAAGGCAATGCGGTAGGTGTAGCTCACCAGCAGGTCGGTATGCCCGGCCGGGGTGGTGGTGCCGAGCATATCCGGTCCGCCGTTGGTCAGCAGTTGGATCAGCACGAAGTTATTAAAGTTAAAGGCGAAACTGGCGATCATCAACGGCGTCAGGGGTTTGATCAGCAGCGGCAGCGTGATGCGGAAGAAGTTCTGCATCGGCGTTGCGCCGTCCATCGCTGAGGCCTCGTAAAGATCGTCCGGGATGGCTTTCAGCAGGCCCATACACAGGATCATCATGTACGGATACCCCAGCCAGGTATTGACGATGATGATCATGCTTTTCGCGGTCCAGGGATCGCTGAACCACGCCGGTTTAATGCCAAACAGCGCGTTCAGCATCAGGTTGATTTCCCCGAAGCTCTGATTAAACAGCCCTTTGAAAATCAGAATGGAGATAAACGCCGGAACCGCATAAGGCAGGATCAGCAGGATGCGGTACACCGCTTTGCCTTTCAGCTCCTCCCACTGCACCACGCAGGCCAGCACCATGCCGACGGCCACGGTCAGCACCACGGTGAGCAGCGCGAAAATCACTGTCCAGACAAAGATCGACAGGAAAGGCTTCTGGATGCCGTCATCATGCAGCACGCGCAGGAAGTTGCCCCAGCCGATGCCGACGGTAAAGCCGGGGCTGAGTTTTTCAGCCTGCCATTCGCCCTGGGCGTTCACCGCCTGATAAAACCCGGTTTCCCGGTTCGGCTGATAGACCACGCCGGACTGCGCATCCGTCAGCTGCTGGTTCTCTGTATTCAGCCGGTAGAGTGGCTGCGTACCGGAGAACTGGCGCAGGGAGCTCATGCGCAGGGTGGTGTCATCGGGCAATCTGGCGCTTAACTGGCCGAGCGCCTGACGGTTTTGGGTCACCACGCGTAGCCCGGCTTTTTCACCCGTTGGCGCAGCCTGTGGCGTCATCGCCAGTGTTTGCGGTGCCGACGCGTTAAAGGCGAAAGGCGGAGAGACCAGCACCTCACCGCTGTCCGGGGACGTCAGGGCCAGCTGCCACTGTTCTCCGGCCGGATAGAGGGCAAAGTTCAGTGCTTTTCCGCCCTGGAATTCACGTTCCATCAGAACTGACTGCGCACGTTCAAACGTCAGCTGGTTGGTGCTGCTGTAGTTGGTAAACGCAATCGCAATGGTGCAGACCAGCGGGAACAGCACAAATAACGCCATCCCGGCCAGGCCAGGATAGACGTAGCGCCACGAATACGCGCGGCGGTTAGCGTAAATGTACAGGCCGGTACTGGAGAGGATCAGCGCCAGAACGGCAAAGAGATATTCACCCTGCGCATACATCAGCACGATCAGATAACCGGTTAAGCAGGCGAGCAGGCCAACGGCCAGCCATTTTATCACCTGACGCAACGGCCAATTTTTTTCAGCGGTCAGACCGGTTTGGGCTACTGGCATAGGGGCTATCCTTGTAGTAACGGCAGGGAGCTGGCTTGCTCCGTGCCGTTTATTTCATTACCTCAACGGCATCAGGCATTACTTGGTAATGCGTGTCTCGACGTCCTTCAGCGCCTGCTCAACGGTCTGACGGCCATTGACTGCGTTAATGATGGCGCTACGCTCGGCATACCAGAACGCGCTCATCTGCGGGATATTTGGCATGATTTCGCCATTTTTTGAGTTCGCCATGGTGGCGGCGATGCGCGGATCTTTCTCCAGCTGCGCCTGATAGGATTTCAGCGCCACTGCGCCCAGCGGTTTGTCTTTATTGACAGCGCTCAGGCCATCGTTGGTGATCAGGTAGTTTTCCAGGAACTCTTTCGCCAGTTCTTTATTCGGGCTGGCGGCATTGATACCGGCGGTCAGCACGCCCACGAACGGCTTAGACGCTTTGCCGTGGAAGGTGGGCAGCAGGGCCACGCCATAGTTGATTTTACTCTTGTCGAGATTCGACCACGCCCACGGACCGTCGATGGTCATGGCGGTCTGGCCTTTATTAAAGGCGGCTTCGGCGATGGAGTAGTCGGTGTCGGCGTTGATGTGTTTGTTTTTCACTAAGTCAATGATGAACTGTAAGCCCGCTTTGGCACCGTCATTGTTCACGCCAGTGTCTTTGATGTTGTATTTGCCGTGCTCATATTTATAGGCATAACCGCCGTCCGCCGCGATGACGGGCCAGGTGAAGTAGGGTTCCTGCAGGTTCCACATGATGGCGCTTTTGCCTTTCGCCCGCAGCGAGGTGTCCAGTGCCGGGATCTCTTCCCAGGTTTTCGGTGCTTCTTTGATCAGGTCTTTGTTATAAATCAGCGACAACGCCTCTACCGCGACCGGGTAACCGATCAGCTTGCCGTTGAAGGTGACGGCATCCCAGGTGAACGGGAAAATCTTCTCTTTAAAGGCCGCATCCGGGTTGATCTCAGCCAGCAGGCCAGACTGTGCGTAACCGCCGAAGCGATCGTGCGCCCAGAAAATGATGTCAGGGCCGCCGCCGGTCGCCGCCACCTGTGGGTATTTTTCTTCCAGCTTATCCGGGTGTTCGACGGTGACTTTAATGCCGGTGTCTTTTTCAAATTTCTTACCGACTTCCGCCAGGCCGTTATAGCCCTTGTCACCGTTGATCCAGATGACCAGCCTGCCTTCTTCTATTTTGGCAAACGCAGAAGAAGAGAGGATCAGCGTGGCGAGCGCGGTGAGGGCCAGGGTCTGTTTAACGACTTTTTTAACGAAAGGAACCTTGATGCTGAGGGTCATAATCCAATCCTTTTTTATCCTGTTAGGAGTCGGTATTGCTCGTGTCACATGAAGGGATGACAGGGTACGGCGCCAGTGTGGATTCAACCCGTTCAGCCTTCATCATCCCCCCCTCTACGCCCCCGGCTCTCAGAGTGTGATCCCGCCGACACTCTCAGACGTTATGTGGTTAAAGACACAAAATGTGACTTCATTTTTTGCTACCTCGATCACGAATTTGCATGGGGCGGTGAACTTTTAGCCGTTGCCATGAATTGATCGTCCTCCCTGCGCCTCCCCCATGAAAAACATTGTTACGGGTGATTACGTTTACTTGTAACTCCTTCACTCTTTGATGCATCGAGTTTTCTCGCATGCTTCAAGTACAGGAGTTCAGGATGGCGAGCGTTTCCCTTAACAGTGTGTACAAAGCGTTTGGCAAAACCGTGATTTCCAGTGATATCAACCTGGACATACAAGAAGGCGAGTTTGTGGTGTTTGTCGGGCCTTCCGGCTGCGGAAAATCAACGCTTCTGCGCATGATTGCTGGCCTTGAGGACATCACCTTTGGTGAGTTGAAGATCGGCGATAAACGCATGAACGACGTGCCACCCTCAGAGCGTGGTATTGGCATGGTCTTTCAGTCCTACGCGTTATATCCACACCTGTCGGTGGCAGAGAACATGTCTTTCGGCCTGAAGCTGGCCGGGGCAAAGAAAGATGAAATCAATCAGCGGGTCAACCAGGTTTCTGAGGTGCTCCAGCTGGCCCATTTGCTGGAACGCCGCCCCAAAGCCCTGTCCGGTGGGCAGCGGCAGCGCGTGGCGATTGGCCGGACGCTGGTGGCGGAACCGACGGTGTTTCTGCTGGATGAACCGCTGTCTAATCTGGATGCCGCGCTGCGCGTCCAGATGCGTATCGAGATTTCCCGCCTGCATAAGCGCCTCAAGCGCACCATGATTTACGTGACGCACGATCAGGTCGAAGCGATGACGCTGGCCGACAAGATCGTGGTGCTCGATGCCGGGCATATCGCCCAGGTCGGTAAGCCCCTTGAGCTGTATCACTACCCCGCTAACCGCTTTGTCGCCGGGTTTATCGGCTCACCCAAGATGAATTTCCTGCCGGTCAAAGTCACCGGAGCGGAACCCACGCGTGTGCAGGTTGAGCTGCCCAATCGCCAGCAGGTCTGGCTATCCGTGGACGGCACGGAGGTGATCGTCGGCAGCAATCTGTCGCTGGGGATCCGTCCTGAACATCTGCTGCCCAGTGACGTGGCCGAAGTGACGCTGTCGGGTGAGGTCCAGGTGGTTGAGCAACTGGGTAACGAAACACAGATTCATATCCAAATTCCGGCAATTCGTCAGAACCTGGTGTACCGCCAGAATGACGTGGTGCTGGTAGAAGAAGGTGCAACATTCGCCATTGGTTTGCCGCCACACCGTTGTCATCTGTTCCGCGAAGATGGAACAGCTTGTCGTCGGTTACACCCGGAAGCCGGCGTTTAAAGCACGCGATCCCCTACAGGAGAAAATGATGAGAACAATGCGTATTGCTTCCCTGTCGCTGGCAGTGGCTGCTGGTATCCTTTCTACACAAGCGATGGCGGTTGATTTTACCGGTTATGCGCGTTCGGGCATTGGCTGGTCCGGCAGCGGTGGCGAGCAGCAATGTTTCAAAGCAACCGGGGCAGACAGCAAATACCGTCTGGGTAACGAGTGCGAAACCTATGCCGAACTAAAACTGGGTCAGGAAGTGTGGAAAGAAGGGGACAAGAGTTTCTACTTCGATACCAACGTGGCCTATTCCGTATCACAACAGAATGACTGGGAGTCAACCGATCCGGCTTTCCGCGAAGCGAATGTGAAAGGGAAAAACCTGATCGAATGGTTGCCAGGTTCTACCATGTGGGCCGGTAAGCGCTTTTATCAGCGTCATGACGTCCACATGATCGACTTCTACTACTGGGATATTTCAGGCCCGGGTGCGGGTCTGGAAGATATCGATCTCGGTTTTGGTAAGTTGTCTCTGGCAGCGACGCGTAACACGGAAAGCGGCGGGTCGTTCGGCTATATCGCCGACCAGCGTAATGAAGTTGCCACCTCGAATGACGTGTTCGACGTGCGTATTGCCGGGCTGAATACTAACCCAGGCGGCGTGCTGGAGCTGGGCGTGGATTACGGACGTGCTAATGCCCGTGATGGCTACTCCCTGGCGAACGATGCCACCAAAGACGGCTGGTTGCTGACGGCGGAACACACGCAGAGTATCTATAACGGCTTCAACAAGTTTGTTGTGCAGTATGCCGCAGACTCCATGACCGATCCTGGCCAGGGTGCGGCAAACGGCCACTCTAACGGCTCGGCCATCAACAACAACGGCAGCATGCTGCGCGTGCTCGACCACGGTGCCATTGATTTCAATGACACCTGGAGCCTGATGTATGTGGGTATGTATCAGGACGTTGATCGTGATAACAACAACGGCACCACCTGGTACACCGTGGGCGTGCGCCCAATGTACAAATGGACGCCGATCATGAGCACCCTGCTGGAAGTCGGTTACGACAACGTGAAGTCCCAGCGTACCGGGGATAAAAACGGTCAGTATAAAGTCACCCTGGCCCAGCAATGGCAGGCGGGTAACAGCATCTGGTCACGTCCGGCCATCCGCGTGTTCGCCACCTATGCTAACTGGGATGAGAAATGGGGCTATGACACGGATACCGGCACCAGCAATGGTCTGGCGATGAATGACACCAGTGCGCGCACCTTTAGCCGTGGTAACGACGATGAAGTCACCTTCGGTGCGCAAATGGAAATCTGGTGGTAACTTTTTCCTTCCTGTTTCGCGCTGCTGATGCGTTGGCTGCGCGGCCTCGCCCCGGTCACGTAGTGATCTACGCTCCCGGGGACTTGGCCGCTTGCCGCCTTCCAGCAACACGAAACAGTTTGGAAAAAGCTGAGTAATACATTGGCTATAGAAAGTGCTGGCTGGCGGTATATCGCTGGATAGCCGCCAGCCTTCAGGTGATCAAAAGGAAATAACGATGAGAAAAAATCTGCTGTCACTGTGTTTATCGCTGAGTCTGATGGCGCTGGTACCTGCCGCGGGGGTTGCCGCGCAGCAGGATGCCAGTAGCGCACCGGCGATCGCCAGCCAGACCTTACACACGCTTTCATGGACGCCGCTGGTGCCACCAGTGACGCAGGATGTGACGCTCGGCACTGCCAGCGCCACCCTTAATCAGGGGGATATTCAGGGCGCTGTTGCCGCCTTTGCCCTGCCTGCCGACCGTGGCTCGCTTGAAATCACCCTCAGCAGTATTGCGACGGGTAAAACGGTGTATGCGCCGAATGTCTTAGTGCTGGATGAACAGATGCGTCCGGCGGCTTTCTATCCCTCCAGCTACTTCCCGTATCAGCAGCCGGGCATTGTTTCCAGCGATCGTCTGGAGGGCACACTGAAACTGACGCCAGCACTGGGTCAAAAACAAATTTATCTGCTGGTGTACACCACGCGTCAGGATCTGGCAGAGACAACGCAGATGGTGAACCCGGCGAAAGCCTATGCGGCGGGCGTAGGTAATGCCGTGCCGGATATCCCGGACCCGATTGCCCGCCATACCCCGACCGGTATGTTGAGCCTGAAAGTGTCTGCCGAGCAGAAGAGCGGCAACGTGATGATTGGTCAGGTCTTCCCGTCATCCGCGCCAGCGGCGGCACCGGTGATGGTGGGCAGTACCACTCCGGCAGCGGCACCCGCCGTGACGAAACCCGATGCGCCGATGCTCGACGATTCTGAAAGCTACTTTAACGACGCGATTAAGAAGGCGGTGAAAGCGGGTGATGTTGATAAAGCATTGAAACTGCTGGATGAAGCGGAGCGTTTGGGGTCGAAAACGGCACGTAAAACCTTTATCGACAGTGTTAAGCACTGATCTTCAGCCTCCCCGTGCAGGGGAGGTTTTTGTCCGTTATTCCGCCTCCAGTTTCCCCACCCCAATCATCATGGGCGTATGGTGATGGCCCGTCTCGGCAAACAGCAGTGAACCGTTAATGCGCACGCGCTGGCCGATCAGGTGGCGATGGGTTTTATACATGCCAGCCTGCACCAACAGCTGCATCTGCGCCTGGTCTCCCCAGTTGGCGGCATCATCCGCGCACACGGGCTTATCCGCCTGCAATACCCAGTAGACTTCGGCTTCATCCCCTTGCTCAACGCTCTCGTAGTTAGGCGGGCCGGGGTAGGTGATGCGCAGCAGCTTACCGGTCATCGTCACCTCCGTGCCTTCATCCGGGCAGGCGGTGGGGGGCGCGGTGGTCAGCATCTGATATTTTTGCTGTGAACGACGGTACCAGTCGCTCAGGCAGGCGGCGGTCTGGCACTGCTCGCGCAGTGTCCAGTTCTCTTTCGTCATCTGCCGGAATTCACGGCTGTCGCCGCTGGCGGTTTTGGCCTCGCGGTACACTTTTGCCAGCTGTTCGTCCGCCTGGGACAGGGCAGGCGTGGTGCAGATCAGCTTCTCACTGACGCTGCTGGCTTTGGTGCAGTCAAAACTCGCCGCATGGGCGCCCAGGGAAAGAGTGAAGCACAGTAACGCTATCCGTCTCATGGTGTATCCATTGGAATGTTTTTACCGGATTTTAATAGCGCGAACTGCCGCACAGATCCAGTAAAAACGCACGGCCTCAGCCTGGCCGCCATCGGGCAGGGTGGGCGCTCAACCTGGCTGACAGCAAATATAACGTGATGACGGTGGCTTTTTCCCTGCCTGGCAACCAGAATACCCCTCATAAACCGGTAAATGCCGGGTGAAAATCGATATGCGTAGCGAGGTAACATCATGCAACAAGGACCATTGACGGAAGAAGAGCTGGAATTTCTGGACGATATCTTACTGAAATATGGCAGCGACGAGTCGGTGGTGGATGCCTCTGAACTGGATGGCCTGTTCACCGCTATTCTCTCCGGTCCGGTGCTGATTGAGCCGCAGGTCTGGCTGCCGTTGATCTGGGGGGGCGAAGAGAACGACCCGGAATGGGAATCGGATGAAGAGTTCGAGCAGTTTATGGACCTCATTGCCCAGCATATGAACGATATCGCGGATCGCCTCAATGAATATCCTGACCAGTTTGAGCCGCTGTTTGGCCTGAACACGGTGGACGATCAGGAGTTTGTCGTGGTGGAAGACTGGTGCTGCGGTTATCTGAAAGGTGTGGCGCTGGGCGACTGGTCATCACTGCCGGCCACCTTACAGCCTGCGCTGGCGGCGATTGCCCTGCACGGCGAGGAAGAAAACCTCTCCCAGCTGGAAACGCTGACGCCGGAAGCCTACGAGCAGAGCATTGAGGCTATTCGCACGGCGGCCATCAGCCTGCATGCCAAGTGGTTATTGCACTAAGCCACATGTCAGCCACGCGCCTTACTGCGTGGCTGACGCTGTCCGGTTACCAGCCTGCTACCGCACCACCGTTAAAGATCTTATCCGCTGCGGCCGCCACTTCAGGCGACTGCCAGGATTTGATAAAGTCACGCACGTTTGGCGCGTCTTTATTGTCTTCACGGGTCACGATGATATTGACGTATGGCGACTGTTTATCTTCGATAAACACGCTGTCGCGTACCGGGTTCAGGCCGGTTTGTTGCAGGTAGGTGGTGCTGATAATCGCCACGGTCACCTGAGCGTCATCCAGCACGCGCGGCAGCTGCGCACCCTCGATTTCCATAATCTTCAGATGCAGCGGATTGGCCGTAATATCCACCGCCGTTGGCAGCAGTCCGGTATCCGCTTTCAGCGTCACCAGCTTCTCTTTTTGCAACAGCAGCAGCGCGCGCCCGAGGTTGGTCGGGTCGTTCGGAATAGCGATGGTGTCACCGTCTTTCAGCTCGCTAATCTGCTTAATCTTTTTCGAGTAGCCCGCCATCGGGAAAATAAACGTATTGCCGACGGCGACCAGGGTGGTGCCTTTGGCTTTATTGTCCTGTTCCAGGAACGGACGATGCTGGAACACGTTGGCATCGAGATCGCCGTGTGCCGTTGGGTCATTCGGCAGCAGCGAACCGCTGAACCCCACCAGCTCCACCTCCAGACCGTACTTCTCTTTTGCCACTTTTTTTGCCACTTCGGCCACGTCCTGTTCAGCGCCATTGATCACACCGACTTTAATAGAGTGCGCATCGTCATTTTTCTGGTCACAGCCTGCGAGCAGAATGGCCAGCATCAGCGCGGCGGTTTTGACAGTACGGCTCAGAGTAAGATTCACATTATTTTCCTTAATTTCAATAAGCTGAAGGCGTAACAAACAACCGCAAACGGGGCGCGGAGTCAATGTTGTGGCTTATGATAAAAAGGGCGGGGTTATAACCAGAAATTGTAAGCCAGGGCGGGCACGGGATTAAGGTTTTTTGGTCTCAGGATGCCACAGACGCACCTGTTCGGCCAGCTCATCTTCAACGGCGTAAAAATAACAGGACGGTACATCAAGGGCGTCAGCCAGGCGGCACACCAGCTCGAAGTCGGGTACGTGAATACCGCGCTCATATTGATTCATCCGTGCGCTGGCGGTAGCTTCGTCAATCCCCGCTAAGACGCCAAGCTTCTGTTGTGATATCCCTTTCCTTACCCGGGCTTCTTTCAAACGATGTGGCAGCATGTCGATCCTGACGTCTAAATAACTCACTGGATTCTCTTAGCTGCTCATGTAAAATGTACTAAGTATTACTTAGTATCAGATTTGGAAGATAACAGGAGTTGACTGACAAGCAGAGGAAGGCATGAAGAAAAAAACTGATATGCACCCCGCCGATATCGTCGCGGCAATAAAGAAACGGCAGACATCGCTGGCAGAGTTATCACGCAAGGTGGGATTAAGTTCGGGCACACTGGCCAATGCCCTGAAAAGACCCTGGCCAAAAGGCGAGTTCATTATTGCGGCCGCACTGGGAATGCATCCGTCGGAGATATGGCCCAGTCGGTATTATGACAACCGTGGGCGGCTTCTGGCGCGTGAACAACTGTTGCGAAACCCACGCCGATCTCGCGTTACATCGTTACAAGTGGAGGATCTCTGCCAGCCTCAGCCAGTACCCGAAGGTAAGCTCAGCCAGGAGTAAGCGTCTCGCCATGTGCAAGAGGGTTCGCGACAGACGCAGCTGTGACAGCGTCTGTCGCGGGGACCCGATCAGTTCGCCATAATGCTGGCGGCCAGCTGGGCGCTGCCCGACGTATTGCCGATCAGTTCGGTCAGCAGGTTATTCACGCCATCACTCATTGGCGTAAAGCGGGTCTCCGGTGAGCGGGCGACCACGACAAACACGCCGACACTGTACTGCGGCACCATCGCCATATAGGTGATGAAACCGCCGCCGCCGCCGGTTTTTTCAATAATGCCCGGGCGGCCGTCGCGCGGTGCCATATATACCCAACCCATGCCCAGTGCATCGGCGCGGCCTGGCACATCCATCCCGTCCACTTTGGTTAGCTGACTGCGCTGATAAATCATGGTTTGCAGGCGGTCTGCCTGCGGGCTACGGCTGTTAACGTCAGAGGCGAGGAACTGCTGCATCCAGCGCCCCATGTCATCCGGTGTGGAGTAAACGCCGCCGCTGCCGATGGCCGCCAGTGAGTTATTACACGGACTCGGGCTTTTGGCCGGGATCATCAGACGTCCGCACTGCTCAGGGGAAGGCGTAAACGTGGTGTCCTTCATACCCAGAGGGCGGGTGACTTTTTCCTGCAACAGGGCGGGATAGGGTTTGCCCCCGGCGCGGGCCAGTGCATCACCCAGCAGGTCGAAGCCGAGGTTGGAGTAAGCTGCACGCTCACCCGGTGCAAACTTGAGCTGTGAGGTGCGCAGCCAGTTCCAGCGCTGACTGTTGGTCGGCCAGGTAAACACGGCACGGTTCGCTTTTCCGCCGGGTTGTTCTCGCGGCAAGGCGCTGGTGTGGGTGGCCAGGTTAATCAGGCGGATCGGCTGGCCGTTAAAGCTGGGCACATAACTGCCGGGCGGGGCGTATTTACTCAGAGGATCGTTAAGCTGGAGCCGACCCTCTTCGGCCAGTTTGACCATCACTTCGCTGGTCATCAGCTTGCTGAGCGAGGCAATACGCACCAGTGAATCTTTTTGTGGCCGTTGCGCGCTGCCGGGACGTGTGGCTCCACGACTGACAAATATCCGCTGGTTGGCATCAATCGCCACCATTGCCATGCCGCTGGCTTTGGTGTTGTAGAAAATATTGTCGGCGTAGCGTTCGACCGTCTGCGACGCCAGCAGCGGATCGGGCTTAGATTGTGCCTGGCTTTGCAGTGGCAGGGCCAGTGCAGGGAGCAGCAGAAAAGCATAAAGCGATGATTTCAAAAGGCGTGCATCCCTGTCAGTAAATGGATAACGCCTTATAGTAGATTTTCTGATTTTATCTGCAAGTCTTTCCTGTGGGGAAAACGTGCCCTGTCAGGGCTGCGGGGTCACCCGCAGGCTGACAAGGCCAATGCCCAGTTTCCGGGCAGCAAAGCCATCAATGATACCCACGTCGGACTCTACCGGCGCGGGCGGTATGATGACGATGTTGCGCACGTTACCGGGATTATTGACCTGAAGCGTTAGCGTGCTGTCCTGCTCACCAAACGTCACCTGCTGCTGCCACTCGCCCACCTTGATGGTGATCGGCCGCAGGGCATTCTCGCCAAAGGCGCGCGCGGTCAGCGTCAGCGTGAAATTGGCGGGTAACGGCTCCAGATACTGCACGGTAACCTGTGGCAGCAGATTGGCATCAGACCAGCGCCCCCAGGACTCAACCCAGGAGAGGCCCGAGACTTTCTGTACCTGTTGCGGCAGGCCTGGCAGGTTAAACAGAATGCGGTCAGAACGATACTTCAGGTCGACATCAGCAATCTGTAATTGCGTGACGCTGCGTTGATACTGTTCATCGCCCGGCACGGTTTTCGCCGGGAAGGTAATCTTACCCAGTGTGCTGCCCGTCTGAACTTCTGAGATCGTCGGGGCGGTATTCAGCGTGCCGTTCGCCACACACAGGCCGTTGTTCATCGCCAGTTTCTCATTCCATACGCTGCCGATCTTGTAGCAGCGATCAATCCAGACAAACTTTTCATCCGGCGCGAATTTTGCCAACTGCTGTTTCAGCGGCGTGGCAAGCCAGACATCGAGCTTCGGCTCAATTTTTCCGGGCATCACGGAGAGCAGCAGCGGCAGCTTGAAGTGGGAACCGGAGAAACTAAAGGTATTTTTCTCCGTATCAATTTTGTAATCAGAGATGGTTTTCGGGAAGTTCCACAGCTGGATCACGTCCGGTTTCCACTGGTTAATCTTCTCTTTGATATTGAGATAGGTAGTGGAAAGCGACGTTGATGACAGGCTGCTGCGGCCGAGGCCGATAAAGTTGTCGCCGCCCATGGCATCCAGCACCGTGGCACCGTTATCCAGCGTGTTGCGCTTAACGTTAATCACCTGGCTGCTGACATCATCACCGCGCAGCATAAAGAACAGATCGCGGCGATCGTGCTGATTAAGGTATTTAAACGCGGTGTTGTTCATTGCCAGATGATCGGAGCTGACAACAATGATGGTGTTTTTAAAGTACGGCGTGGCACGAATTTTCGCGATAAGTTTGGCGATATGTTCCTGGCCGCAGGCCACGGCAGCGAAGGATTTGTTCTCTTTGCCTTCAAACGGATACGACTTGCGCTGGCAGCTTCGTGAGATAAACCCGTCAGGATGGTGAGTATCCACGGTCAGGGCAAACAACGAGAACGGCTGGTTTTTTTGCGCCAGTTCGAGGTACTTCTCAAACACCACGTCGAGCACGGTGTCGTCATACCAGCCCCAGTCGTTACGGTATTTAGGGTCTTTCACCACCCCTTTCAGTTCGTTAAAACCGTACAGGTGATCAAAGCCGTGGGAAGAGAGGAACAGGTCCTTACCCGCAAAGCTCAGGCTGGCACCCTGATAAAAATAGTTCTCATAGCCTGATGATTTAAGGATATCGCCGAGGCAGACATTCTGCGGATAGAACGCGGAAAGCGAGCTGGAGGCGTTGCCGTCAAACGGTGCAAACAGCGGAATACCGCACTGTGATGCCACCATACCGGCAATGGTGTATTCCGTGCCGGGGAGCTGTTCGGTGTTGCTGAAATCTACCGAGCTGTTTTTGATGTCATTCAGTTCTGGGGCGAGTTTCGGGAAGGCATTGTCATCAAAATAAGTGCGTTCCAGACTCTCTGCGTAGATATAGACCAGATTCGGGTGGTCGCCGCGCAGGGTTTTCCCCGGCACCTGATAGTGGGTGTAAAAATCCGAATCCCCCTTACTGACCTGCGACTTAATCAGCGCGGTCACCTGTTGATAGGCCGGGGTGGTTTTGATTGAGGCCAGCGCCAGCAGCAGTGCCAGCACGCTATAAAGTTGACTGTAGTTGTGGCTTTTTCGCAGTCGTAATACCCAGGATAATAATAAAAAAAGCAGGAATAAACTGATTAATAGCCCGACACCTGGAAGGATGTACTTCTGCAATCCGGCACCGCTCAGACTGCTGGTGATGGTATAAATAACCGCGTCATTAATGCCTTCACCGGTAAAATAGTTACTGGCTAACAGGGAGGCATTAAGAACGATATAGATGCCGAGCAGCGCCAGCACCGCAGAAAACCACAGCTTATGACGCCCTGCCTTCCATGCGTAGAGAGAAGCTGATGCAATAAAAAAGAGTAGCGATAACCATTCTGAAACCATGAGATCGATTTTTACCCTGTCTGTGACGCAATCCTTGTCAGGTGCCTGCGAAGTGATGAATCAAAAATGTAACGAATTAATTTAACGCATCAAATTATCCCTGGCAACATTCGGAGGGGACAGGAAAATGTGGTGATGCAGGCCGCTGGATCACTGTGGTTTAGCCTTCGTTTAAGTTAGCGTGCGGAAATCCGAATAATGGATCAGCAGGGTGTGCTGACGGAGGGGCTTCGACTTTCTGGTCAGGTGACCTCTTAGCAAACCTGTGTTGGTGGAGCGTAAAAATAACGGTGTACAAAAAATATCAGCACAATAAATTGGGTTACCTGTTTTTCGGTGTTAGTCATATATATTTACCAGTTTTATAAAATACAGCACAACATGACTGTAATTATAACGTAATTTACCTTTTGAAGCTTTTTCTTAATCTCTTTGCTGCGCAAGCAGCACAAAACAGTAACGTCGGTGAGTATTTTTTAATGCGGTTCAGGATAATATTTTTGTGCTATTTATTTGACTATATTACGCAGGAATAAAAATGTTAACAAAGATGCGAGTTATCACTCAGGCCATTGGTCTGGGGCTGATTGTCGGCAGTACCCCATTTGCTGCACACGCTGAGATTACCCTTCTGAAACAGGACCCGCAGGCCGGTGATCCGTTAAGCCGTCTGAACTTTACCGTGGGCGGCAGTATTCGTCCTCAGTTCAATAATATGACCGGCGATGGCGATAAAGGTTCCTATAAAAGAAATGGTTTTGATGGCGGTACCCGTTTCCGTTTCGCCGCTGACTATTATCTGTTCGATGATGTTAGCTGGATCAGTTATTACGAATTGGGCGTGAATATTCCGGCCGTCTTTAGCTGGGATAACCATCATGCTAATGGGGCAAATAATACCTCGCGCCGTATGTTATATACCGGCCTGAAAAGTAATACCTGGGGCCAGCTGACCTTTGGCCAGCAGAACAGCGTTTATTACGATGTCGTGGGGGTGAAAACCGATATCTGGGATTACGATATGCTCGCCCAGGCACCGGGTAACGGCATTAACGGTGATTACGATAGTTCTTATCGCGGTCGTAAAATGCTGAAGTACAAAAACACCTTTGGCGATGCCGATGTGTACGCCTCCTATCTGTTCTCTGACAGCGATTACTTGCCAGGTAACGGTCTGCGATATAAACGTGAAGGCGGCGGTTCTCTGGGTGTGGATTACCACATCACCAAAGACCTGACGTGGGGTGGGGCGTGGAACTACGTTCGCGCAGAGATGCGTAATCCGGGTAACGACGATGAGAAGAGCTACGACCAGAACATTATCGGTACGGCGCTGAGCTGGACGCCAGATAACTGGACCTTCACCGCCGGTGGTGGCTGGTACGATAACTTCCTCACGACCAAAAAAGCGGATGTGAATAACTACTTCTCTGGTAACGCGTGGGGGATTGAATACCTTGCCGGTTATACCGTGCCGGTCGGTGCTTATGGACTGAAATCCGTGATGCCGTACGTGATGGGTGACCGCATGCAGTATGTGACGGGGCGTGATTACCACCGTATTGATAACGGTGTGGGTGTGACCCTCAAACTGGATTACGGTTTCCGTATTGATTATGAACACGTATTCACCTCCAGCACTGACGATCTGGGTGATATGAACGTGGTCCGTCTGCGTTACGACTTCTGAGTCTTTGCTGACGCGCTGGCATCATGCCAGCGCGTCAGCGTGCTTTCCCACACGTTTTGCCTCTCCCCCGACGTGAGTTACCTCACAAACCTTTCCGTAGCAGCAGATTTTTCTATGTTGCCAGCGTGTCACTCCTGCTTTGTCGAATTAATTGGCGTTAAGTTAGCGCATCTCAAAACGGTAATCAGGCCGTCATATGGAAGAGGTGCATCATGTTTAAGATTGAAAAAAATTATTTGATGTGTTGCCTGTTTTTTTTGTTTTTCTTTATTGGCTGGGGCAGTTGTTATCCGTATCTTTCATTATGGCTGACCGATACCATCGGCATTGATTATGCGGATGTGGGGCTGGTTTATTCCTTTACCGCTATTGTCTCTGTCTGCGTGCAACCGATATTTGGTTTTGTTGCTGACCGTCTGGTATTTCGTAAGCATCTGATGTGGATGCTGGCGGTGATTATTACGCTTTTTGCTCCTTACTGGATTTGGGTCTTTGCTCCGCTGTTAAAATATAATGTGATCCTCGGTGCGTTTGCCGGTGGTGTCTATATCGGCCTGGCATTTGGTGCCGGATGTGGAGTCTGCGAAGCCTATATTGATAAAGTCAGTCGTATGACCGGCTTTGAGTTTGGCCGTGCCCGTATGTTTGGCGGCATTGGTGCCGCAATTGGGACATTCCTGGCGGGTGAACTTTACGGGATTAATCAGGATTATATTTTCTGGATGGCCAGTGCAGGCGGTATCGCCCTGATGCTGATTGTCTGGAAAACCGATCCGAAGGTGGCTGGTGTTGCCAATGCAGCCGCCGCACCCCGCACCCCCGTGACGTTGCAGGATGTGCGCAACCTGCTAAAACTGCGTAAATTCTGGTTCTTCTGCCTCTATATGGTCGGCGTCGGCGCAGTGTATGAAACCTACGACCAGCAGTTTGCCATCTACTACAGCCATTTCTTCTCGTCGAAAGCGCGGGGTGCTGAAGTGTTTGGCTATCTGTATACCGCGCAAATATTCCTCGATGCGGTGGTGATGTTCTTTGCGCCCTGGTTCGTCAATAAAATAGGCTCTAAAAATGCGCTGATTTACTGTGGTCTGATTATGAGCCTGCGTATTATCGGCTCCGCTTATGCGGTTGGCCCGGTGTCGATCAGCGCCGTGAAAATGCTGCATGGTTTCGAAAGTTCGGTGTTTCTGGTAGCAGGATTAAAATATATTATCGCCAACTTTAATCCCTGGCTGTCCGCTACCGTCTATCTTATTGGATTCCAGTTCTCTAAACGCTTCAGCGAAATTTTCCTCTCCAGTGCTATTGGTCATATGTACAAAAATATGGGCTTTGCCGAGAGCTATATCATTCTTGGCAGCGTTGCACTGGTGTTTACCGCTATTTCATTCTTCACGCTGGAAGGCACGCGGCTGTTTGCCCGCCGCAATCATATTATTACTGAATAAGGGGGAGAAGATGTCTCAGCTCTATTACGGAGTGGCTTACTACGACGAATATATGCCGGAGGAGCGGCTGGAAAAAGATATCGCCATGATGCTCGATGCCGGCATTAACGTGGTACGTATCGCGGAGTCGACATGGAGCACGCTGGAGCCGCAGGAAGGGGAATACAACTTCTGGCACATTGATCGTGTGCTGGATGCCATGCATCAGGCCGGGATCCATGTGATTATCGGCACCCCGACTTACGCCATTCCCGCCTGGCTGGCACAAAAATACCCGGAGGTGATGGTCACCACCGCCTCCGGGCAGCAGAAATATGGTCGCCGCCAGATTATGGATATCGTCAGCCCGGTGTTTCTGCGTTATGCCGAAAACATCATCCGTGTGCTGCTGGGCCATGTGCAGCATCATCCTGCCATTATCGGTTACCAGCTGGATAACGAAACCAAACATTACGATAACGTCGGCCCGGAGATGCGGCAGCAGTTTATTCTCAGCCTGCAACAGCGCTACCCGGATATTCGCCAGATGAATGCCGACTTCGGGCTGGACTACTGGAGCAATCGTATTGATAACTGGCAGGATTTCCCGCCGCCAGAGAGCACCATCAACGCCAGTCTGGGCAGTGCCTTTGCGGCATTCCAGCGTCAGAAAGTGACGGATTATCTGGCCTGGCAAAGCCGGATTGTCGCTGAATATAAGCAGCCAGAGCAGTTTATCACCCACAACTTTGATTTTGAGTGGCGCGGTTACTCGTACGGCATTCAACCACGGGTTGATCATTTTGCTGCGGCTGAGGCACTGACCATTGCCGGGGTGGATATCTATCATCCCTCCCAGCAGCAGCTGACCGGCCGGGAGATCGCCTTTGGCGGCGATGTGACGCGCGGGCTAAAACAGGGGGCAAACTACCTGGTGCTGGAAACTCAGGCGCAGGGTTTTGCTCAGTGGACGCCGTTCCCCGGCCAGCTGCGTTTGCAGGCCTTCAGCCATATTGCCTTCGGGGCCAAAATGGTGTCGTACTGGCACTGGCATTCGATTCATAATTCGTTTGAGACCTACTGGAAAGGGCTGTTAAGCCATGATTTCTCGGCGAATCCCACCTATCTGGAGGCAAAAACCATCGGCGCTGATTTTGCCCGTCTGTCAGCCACGCTCGACGCCCTGCGCTGTGAAAACGACGTGGCTATCTTAATCAGCAATTCGGCGATGGAAGCCTTCAACTGGTTTAAGCCGGGAGAGGCGCAAACCAACGTTTATAACGATATTTTCCGCCGTTTCTATGATGCGCTCTACGACGCGAATATCGGCGTGGATATTATCAACGATATTGATGCGGATAGTGCTCGCTACCGGGTGGTTGTGGTCCCTGCCTTGTATGCTGCCGATGATGCGCTGTTGATGCGCATTAATCGCTATATTGAGTCGGGCGGCCAGGCCTTAATTGGTTTCAAAAGCGGCTTCAGCGATCAGCATGTTAAAGTGCGCGCGGAGCGTCAGCCCGGGATACTTAACCAGAGCTGCCGGGTCAGTTACAGCCAGTTCGTTCTGCCGCAGGAGGTGACACTGAGCAGCTGTTCCGATCTGCACCTGGAGCAGGGTGAGCCGGTTGAACTGTGGATGGAGCTGTTGACCCCGGATGACGATCCGCGAGTGCAGGTGCTGGCGCGCTATCAGCATCCGGCGTGGGGCAACTATGCGGCGATCACTGAGGCCGACTATGGTGCGGGCAAGGCGATCTACCTGGGCTTCCTGGCGGGTAAATCTCTGATTGCCCGCCTGGTCCAGCGGCTGAGTGGTCAGACAGCCGGATACCGCTTCCCGCTGGTGACGCGTAAAACGATCAATAAAGCGGGCAACCCGCTGATGTTCTGTTTTAATTATTCAGCGACGGCGATACGCTTTAGCCTGCCGCAGGCGGCAGAGGACGTGCTCCACGGAGTCCGTGTGAACGCGGGAGACGAGGTTTGCCTTGATCCCTGGGGCGTGCATATTTATCAATTTACGCCGGGAGACTGAGGCAGTGGGGTAACCGGTGAACAGAGCAGGAATATGGAACTCAATCAGCAGGATATGGTGAACGACTCACCCTTGATGAAAAGTTTTACCTTCAGCGCCTGGCTGGTGGCCGGTTTTACCCCTATTTCACGCGGCAGCAAACTGGATTATTACATTAACCGGCCGGAGGGCATGAAGGGCTATATCCTGCATCTGACCCTGCGCGGTGAGGGACGTATCCGCGCAGGATGTCGCGATATTGCCAGCCGGGAAAACGATCTGTTCCTGTTTCCTCCCGGCGTGGCGCATCACTATGGCCGCGCCGAACATCATGAACACTGGGATCACTTGTGGATCTACTTCCTGCCACGCCCCTACTGGCTTGACTGGCTGCGCTGGGATCGGGTGATCAACAGCATCGGCATTACCTCCCTGCCACAGCGTCAGGCGAGTGAACAGGCGCAGCGACTGTTCCTTGAAGTGATTCAGCAGAATGGCCGCAGTGGTTTGCTGGCGGAAGCGCTGGCGATGAATGCGCTGGAACGGCTGATTATTGACTGCTTTCAGCGGCAGCCGCTGTCCAGTCATCAGGCAATTGAGCCACGTATCAGTACGCTGTGCCAGTATCTCAATGACCGCCTGGCAGAGGACCTGACCATTGAGCAACTGGCCCGCCAGGTCTTCCTTTCACCTTCGCGGGTCGCCCATCTGTTTAAACGCGAAATGAAGATGACAATTTTTGCCTGGCGTGAACAGCAGCGTGTCATCCGCGCCAGTAATCTGTTGCAGTCGACCCATCTGAGTATTGCTCAGGTGGCGCAGGCGGTGGGATATGACGATGCGCTCTATTTTTCCCGCATCTTTCGTCAGCATGTTGGCGTTAGCCCGCGAGAGTACAAAAAGCGCTACGAGCTGCTGCCAGTCTGACGCAGGCTTACAGCGCGCCGGTCAGGTATTGCGCTTCACCATTACCGAAGCTCCAGTCACCTTTTTCATTGGTAATAAAGGTGATCATCACGTCCGACGGCAGGATGCCGCAGCTCTCCTTCAACTCCCGGCACAACTCGGCCATAAAGAACTGTTTTTGCTCGCTGCTGCGTGGGCTGGTAAACACCCGCACCATCACCAGATTATCAGTACGCTGCAATCCAAGGCCGGTATCTTCAAACACCATCTGATAGCCTTTGTTTTCGTGAACAATCTGGTAGCGATCGCGCTCGGGCACCTTAAACGCCGTCAGTACCGCACGGTGCGCGGCATCCAGCAGTGTTTTCAGTTCTGATTCTGAACGACCCTGAATGACATCAAATTGCAGTAACGGCATGGAAACCTCGAGATTGTAAGTGAAAATGCGTGCTGGACAGGGGCGGGCGGTTGTTTCTCCGCGTCTGTCTCTGAGGACCAATTTACCCATAATCGCCATCGGGAAAAAGCGCTATACTTGAATTGATTATTTACTATAGTGAACAATACCAATGAAAGAGCTGAAGACGGATGCGCTGTGGAATCACCTGCACTGGCTGACCGTGCTGGCGGAACAGGGCAGTTTTACTGCCGCCGCCGAGCGGCTGGAAGTGAGCAAGGCGGCGATGTCGCAGAAGATCAAAGAGCTGGAGCAGCTGGCTGGCGTGCCGCTGGTAACGCGCACCACGCGCAGCGTGCGGCTCACCAGTGCCGGGGAGAAGCTGGTGGACGATCTGCGTGCGCCATTTGCCCAGATCGAACAAAGCTTTTTCAGCGTGCGCGATTCTGCCGGACCATTGCGCGGGCTGGTGCGGGTGACGGCGCCCGTGGCTTTTGCGCGCCAGCAGCTGGTGCCGCATATCACTGCCTTTCTGCGCGAGCATCCCCAGGTGCGTGTTCAGCTGGAAGTGTCCGATCGCCTTGTGTCGCTGGCCAGTGAGGGGTTTGATCTCGCCATCCGCCACAGTAACAGCCTGCCGGAAACCCATGTGGCGTTGCCGTTGTGCCACACCCACGCGGTGGTGGTGGCATCACCGGCGTATCTTGCCCGTTACGATCACCCGGCCAGCCCGCAGGCGCTGAGTGAGCATCTGTGCCTCTACTATCCACGCGGGGTGGAGCTGCCGCGCTGGAGTTTCCAGCCGCTGACGGGCGGTGAGCGTATCGCTGTGAATGTCAGCGGGCCGTTTGCCACCAATAACAGTGAGTCGATCCGCGATGCCGCCCTGGAGGGCCTGGGGATTGCGCTGCTGCCGGACTTCAGTGCTCAAGCCGCGCTAACGGATGGTTCTTTGGTGCAATTACTGCCGCAGTGGCAGGCGGTGGGTGCCTTTGCCGATATGCTGTACGTGGTGCGTCCGTGGTCTGCGCAGGTTCCGCGCGCGGTGAGCGGTTTTATCCACTGGCTGCGAGAAGCGTTCGTTCGCACCTGAAATGAGGCGACAGTTGTGTGCTGTCGCACAAATCAGATGAAAATTGTTAAAGCTTTCGTCACATCCTGCCGACAACCCCTGCTTAAATACCTGCAAAACTCTTACAATCATAACAAGGTCGTTATAATGCACACCCATCAGCCTGTGACTCAGCAGGAACACCTGCTCGACGACGATACCACCCTAATGACCACCACCGATGCCCGCAGCTACATCACTTATGCCAACAGTGCATTTATCGAAGTGAGTGGCTACGACCGCAGTGAAGTCGACGGTCAGCCCCATAATCTGGTTCGTCACCCTGATATGCCAAAAGCGGCGTTTGCCGATATGTGGGCCACCCTGAAGCAGGGATTGCCCTGGACCGGACTGGTGAAAAACCGTCGTAAAAACGGTGACCATTACTGGGTGCGTGCCAATGTGGTGCCGGTGATCCGCAACGGTGAAATCCAGGGGCATATGTCGGTACGCATCAAGCCTTCAGCGGAGGAGGTCCGTGGGGCTGAGGCGCTGTATCAGAAAATGAATCAGGGGCGGATGAAGGGCTGGCGTTTGCATCGCGGGCTGCTGTTGCGCACGGGCTGGCTGAGCGGCCTGACGCTGCTGAAAACGATGCCACTGCGCTGGCGCATCCGCAGTGCAGTGCTGGCCTTGTGGTTACCGCTGGTCGCAGCGGCATGTGTGGTGGGGTTAAGTGGTGCGGCGCTGGGCGGGTTTACGCTGTTCTCAGCCTTGATGGCGCTGCTGGTGGATAGCTGGCTGCAACGCCAGATTGCCCGGCCGCTGGCCGCCGTGTGTCGTCAGGCGTTGAACGTGGCGACCGGGGCAAATCCGCATGTCGAACACCTTGATCGAGTGGATGAGATTGGTACCACGCTGCGTGCAGTCGGGCAGCTGGGGCTGATGTTCCGCTGGTTATTAAATGACGTCAGCGATCAGGTGCTGGATGTGCATCGCGCCAGCGATGAACTGGCGCGCGGCAATGACAAAATCAGCAGCCACACCGAGCAGACAGCGGCCAGCGTTCAGCAGACGGCCAGCACCATGAATCAGATGACCAGCACGGTGCAGCGCAATGGCGAAAGCACCGAGCAGGCGAACCAGTTCTCGCGTACCGCCAGCAGTGCCGCCGTCAAGGGCGGTGAGGTGATGCAAAACGTGGTGGTCACGATGGATGAGATTGCCGAGAGTTCACGGCAGATTGCCACCATTACCGGCCTGATCGACAGCATCGCTTTCCAGACCAATATTCTGGCGCTGAATGCCGCGGTGGAAGCGGCACGGGCCGGTGAGCAGGGGAAAGGTTTTGCCGTGGTCGCAGGCGAGGTGCGCAGCCTTGCTCAGCGTAGCGCGGGTGCGGCCAGCGAGATCCGTCATCTGATTGCCGCCAGTAACCTGAAGGTACAATCGGGTGCCGGGCAGGTGCATGAAGCCGGGAAAGCCATTGGTGATATCGTCGAAAAAGTGCAGAACGTCACTGAGTTATTGCAGCAGATCAGCATAGCCACCGCCGAGCAGGGCACCGGGCTGAATGAAGTGGGCCAGGCGGTAGAGGCGCTCGATCGGCTGACGCATGATAACAGCGCGCTGGTGAGCGAAGGTGCGCTGGCCGCGCAGCGCATGAAGCATCAGGCCGATCGTCTGGTTGAAGCCGTTAGCGTCTTTCGCTGATACGGACAACGGGTCGCTTGCGACCCGTTGTTACTCCCCGTTGCACCCCAATTGTTGATCTTTCTCTCAAATAAAATTTTTATTTCTTTTTTTAATTTAATGAAAAATTAATATCACTTACCCTGCAAGGCAGACTCATTAACTTTGTCGGAGAAACCCATGTCAGCCATTCCCAGCCTTGAAACCCTGTTACAGCAGGAAGCGACCGTACGTGTCAGTCAGTTTGATTTTGATACTGCATGGAAAATTGGCAGCCTGCTGCGCGAAAGGGCCGCCAGTGAAAATCTGCCGGTTGCGATTGAAGTGTATGCCTTTGGTCAGGTGCTGTTCAGTACCTCGCTCAGTGGTTCCAGTTCGGAGAACCTGGAGTGGATCGCCCGTAAACGCCACACCGTTCTGCGCAATGCGCACTCTTCCCTGTATGCCCAGGAGCTGAATAAGGCCCAGGGAACGCCGATGTCTGAAATGAAATTCCTTGATCAACAGCGTTATACCGACAGCGGTGGTAGCTTCCCGCTGTTGCTGGGGAACGGCGGTGTGATTGGTGCAGTGACCGTCAGCGGCCTGCCTTCCCATGAAGATCATGCGCTGGCCATCTGGGCGATTCAGCAGGTAATGTAATTCCTGTGCCCTGTCAAAATGCCGGATACGCGCAGCCTGCGTATTCGGCAGCATCTGCCGCCGGGCGACCCGAAAAAAGCAGCACAATTTAGCCACCTGGGCGAAGATGTCATTCTGATGGTTATCTTATTAATCCAAGGAGAGTCATGAAAAGCTATCAAGTGGCCGTGATCCCCGGTGACGGTATTGGTGTGGATGTCACGCAAGCTGCCTGGCAGGTGCTGGAACACAGTGCAGGCCGATTTGATTTTGCCCTGAGTGGCGAGTGGTTTCCGTGGTCCTGCGAGTATTACCTTGAGCACGGTGAGATGATGCCGAAGAACGGCATTGAAACGCTGAGCCAGTTTGATGCCGTCTTGCTGGGCGCCGTAGGCTGGCCAGAAAAAGTGGCAGACAACGTTTCGCTACATGGTCTGCTGCTGCCGATCCGCAAACAGTTTGATCTCTATGCTAACGTCCGCCCGCACCGCCTGCTGGCCGGGGTGGAAGGCCCGCTGCGTAAGAGTGAGTTTGATATTCTCTGCATTCGTGAAAACACGGAAGGGGAGTACAGCGGGGCTGGCGGGCGCATCCATCAGGGGACGCCTGCGGAAGTGGCGGTGGAAACCTCCATCTTCACTCGCCGGGGCGTGGAACGTATTCTGCGTTTTGGCTTTGAGATGGCGCAAAAACGCAGCAAGCGCCTCGCGTCCGTGACCAAATCGAACGCGCAGAAATATACCATGGTGATGTGGGATGAAGTCACCGAAGAGATTGCCCGTGATTACCCGGATGTGACGGTGAATCGTTATCATATTGACGCCATCGCGGCGCGTATGGTGATGAACCCGGAAACCCTCGATGTGATTGTGGCCTCTAATCTGTTTGGCGATATTCTTACCGACCTCGGTGCTGCCATTCAGGGCGGGTTAGGTTATGCGGCTTCCGCGAACCTGAATCCCGACCCGACGGTGCCGTCGATGTTTGAACCGGTACACGGTTCCGCGCCTGATATTGCCGGGCAGGGGATTGCGAATCCCATCGCCGCTATCTGGTCGGCGGCGATGATGCTGGAACATCTGGGCGAGACTGCCGCAGCGGCCGCTATTCTCCGTTCGGTTGAGCAGGTTACCGCGCAGCAGCATATTAATGGTGTGCTGAAAACCGAAGCGATCACCGCTGCCGTGATCGCAGCGATCTAACGTCTCTACGGGCTTCCGTGCTTGCGGGGGCCTGTTTTACAGGGAGGGATCTCATCATGGAAGCACACGGCATTAGCGATATTATTCAGCCCGGCCTGCGGGTGCTGTTTTGTGGCATTAATCCGGGCAAATCCTCCGCGCATACCGGCTATCATTTTGCCCATCCGGGAAACCGCTTCTGGAAAACCCTTTTTCAGGCCCGGTTTACTTATACGCAGCTTCGCCCTGAGCAGGAACAGCAACTGCTGGAAACGCGCTGCGGTATCACCATGCTGGTCGAACGGCCCACTGTGCTCGCCAGTGAGCTGGCAGGCAGTGAGTTACGCAGTGGCGGACAGGCGCTGGTGGATAAAGTTGAGCGCTATCAGCCAGCGGCACTGGCAGTACTGGGTAAGCAGGCTTATCAGCAGGCGTTTCGTCGCAGTAAGGTGGAGTGGGGCCGCCAGCCGTTGACGCTGGGCGAGACGGAAATCTGGGTGTTGCCTAACCCCAGCGGGCTTAATCGCGCATCACAGGAGGCGATGACGGCAGCCTATGCGGAGCTGGATCTTGCACTGAAATTACGCGGATTTTAGATAAAAAAATGGCCCCTCAGAGAGGAGCCATCTTTGCACACAGCGTCGATTAATCGTCGAGGAAGCTGCGCAGCACTTCAGAGCGGCTTGGATGGCGCAGCTTACGCAGCGCTTTCGCTTCGATCTGACGGATACGTTCACGTGTCACGTCAAACTGTTTGCCCACTTCTTCCAGCGTGTGGTCGGTATTCATATCGATACCGAAGCGCATACGCAGTACTTTCGCTTCACGCGCAGTCAGACCCGCCAGCACGTCATGGGTGGCAGAACGCAGGCTCTCTGAAGTCGCAGAGTCCAGCGGCAGCTCCAGCGTGGTGTCTTCGATAAAATCACCCAGATGCGAATCTTCATCATCACCAATCGGCGTCTCCATGGAGATCGGCTCTTTAGCAATTTTCAGCACCTTACGGATTTTATCTTCCGGCATCAGCATACGCTCGGCCAGCTCTTCCGGCGTAGGTTCACGGCCCATCTCTTGCAGCATCTGGCGAGAAATACGGTTGAGTTTGTTAATCGTCTCAATCATATGCACCGGAATACGGATGGTACGTGCCTGGTCCGCGATAGAACGGGTGATCGCCTGACGGATCCACCATGTAGCATAAGTTGAGAACTTATAACCACGGCGATATTCAAACTTATCGACCGCTTTCATCAGACCGATGTTGCCTTCCTGAATCAGATCCAGGAACTGCAGGCCACGGTTGGTGTACTTCTTGGCGATAGAGATAACCAGACGCAAGTTCGCTTCAACCATCTCTTTCTTCGCACGGCGCGCTTTCGCTTCACCGATGGACATACGACGGTTGATGTCTTTAACCTGCTCAATGGTCAGGCCCGTTTCTGCTTCAATCTGCTGCAGTTTGGTCAGGCTGCGATGCACATCATCTGACACATCATTCAGTTTTTCTGACCACGGTTTGTTCATTGCCAGTGCGGCTTTGAACCAGGTTTCGCTGGTTTCATTGCCGGTGAACAGGGTGATGAAGTTCTTCTTCGGCATTTTACAGATTTCAACACACAGCTTCAGGATGAGGCGTTCCTGGGTACGAACGCGGTCCATCATGGTACGCATGCTGTTCACCAGGAGGTCGAATTGCTTCGGCACCAGGCGGAACTGTTTAAATACGTCAGACAGATTCTGAATCTCAGCGATCGCGTCAGCGTGACTGCGGCTTTTGGCCTTAATTACGGTACGGGTGGTTTCGTACTGTACGCGCAGATCGTTGAATTTCTCACGCGCCAGTTCCGGGTCGATGCTGTTGTCATCGTCGGAGCTGTCGTCGTCAGACTCTTCATCCTCTTCTTCTTCCTCACGCTCTTCAGCAGAGAGTTCAGAACCCACGTGGGTGGCGGTTGGTGCGATCTCAGCTTCGGCATTTGGGTCGACAAAGCCGGTGATCAGATCGGACAGACGCGCATCGCCCGCTTCAACACGGTCATACTGTTCAAGCAAATAATTGATGGCTTCAGGGTATTCAGCAACGGAACACTGCACCTGGTTGATACCGTCTTCGATGCGTTTTGCGATGTCGATTTCGCCTTCACGCGTCAGCAGTTCAACCGTACCCATTTCACGCATGTACATGCGCACCGGGTCAGTGGTTCGTCCGATTTCAGATTCAACACTGGAGAGCACTTGAGCAGCGGCTTCGGCAGCATCTTCATCCGTATCGTTGTTGTTCTCATTCAGCATCAGATCATCGGCATCAGGCGCTTCTTCCACAACCTGGATGCCCATGTCGTTGATCATCTGAATGATGTCTTCGATCTGATCGGAGTCGACGATATCTTCCGGCAGATGGTCATTGACCTCGGCATAGGTCAGATAGCCTTGCTCCTTACCACGGGTGACAAGTAGCTTTAGCTGTGACTGCGGGTTTTGCTCCATAAGACGGTATCCACACTTCTGTTAAATTAGATTGGTGTCGGGTCGGCTAACGTGCCAACAATAACAGTGAGGGCGTTTGGATTATTGCCGCTGCCCGTCATGGCGGCTGTCAGGATCTACCTGACGGATAATCGGCACTTAAGCCGCTTTGATCTTGTTTCGACGCTATCTTGCTTGCCATTTCAGGATTGGGCGGTGCTCGAAATCCTCACGTACTTCAGTACGCTGTGGTTTCTGCGCGCTGGCCGCACCTGAACTGACTGCGCCGATAACGCTTCTAAATTCTGTGTAATAAGGTCAAAACCTTATTCATTTACTGTTTCTTTAATGCCTGGCTCAATGTCCAGAACTCGCGGCGCTCTTCTGCGTTCAGTACATGCGTGCGGTCGCGGGCGATAAGCTCTTCCAGCCTGCGCTCCAGCGCATCGTCATACATACTGGCCAGCGAGTCCTTAAACATGGTTTCCACTTCATCATCTACGATCATGTGGTTCCATGTTGCCAGGGTTTCAAGGCTCTGGCTAAATTTTGTTCCGCGATATAACTCTAGTAGCTGTCCGGTCGTCAGGCCAGGTTGCGCTACGCAAGTACTCACTAACTCCACGAATAGCGGAAAACCAGGTATTTCTGACTGCTCAAGCCCATCCAGCGACGGCACCATGGTTGCCAGCTGCGGATTTTGTATCAGCAGTCCGATAAGTATACGCATGGTTGTACGTTTTAGCTGGGGCTTAGCATTTTCTGTTTGACCTGGCGTTCTTTTTTGCATCTGCACATAGTCAGGTATCCCCAGCTTGTCACCGAGTTCCTGGAGCAGATAAATACGTAATGTCTCACCCGGTACTTGATCGATTAACGGTCTTGCCAGAGTGCTCAGTTGTCCCCGACCATCAAGAGAACGTAAATCCACCTGCGGCATCAGCGTGTCAAACAGAAACGACGAGAGCGGCATTGCCTGCTCCATACGTGTTTCAAATGCTTCTTTACCCTCTTTACGCACCAGCGTGTCCGGGTCTTCGCCGTCAGGCAGGAACATAAAGCGTAGCTGACGACCGTCATTCATGTAAGGTAACGCCGTTTCCAGCGCACGCCAGGCAGCTTCACGGCCCGCTCTGTCGCCGTCATAGCAACAAATCACCGTGTCGGTTGCCCGGAACAGAAGCTGAATATGCTCTGCCGTGGTTGAGGTGCCGAGTGAAGCGACAGCGTAATCAACACCAAACTGTGCCAGTGCCACCACATCCATATAGCCTTCAACGACCAGTAATTTGGACGGCTCCGGGTGGTTTTTTAGCGCTTCATACAGGCCGTATAATTGGCGACCTTTGTGGAAAATATCGGTTTCTGGCGAGTTGAGGTATTTCGGCATACCGTCGCCTAATACGCGACCACCGAAACCAATCACTCGCCCACGTTTATCGTGGATGGGAAACATCACCCGCTCACGGAAGCGATCGTAACTGCGGCCCTGGTCATTGGTGACCAGCATGCCAGCATCGATCAACGACTGTTTGTCGTCAGGATTACGGCCAAAGCGTTTTAACGCGTTATCCCAGCCTGCCGGGGCGAAACCAATGGAAAAGTGCTTAATGACGTCGTCGCTCAGGCCGCGCTGTGCCAGATAATCGCGTGCGCCTGCCGATGCGTTTTGTGTCAGTGACTGTCGATAGAAGTCGCTCAGGCCGGTCATTAACTGATAGAGACTTTGACGCTGATGACGCTCAAGCTGGGTTGGACCGCTGCCGCTTTCATACGGCACTTCCAGACCATACAGGGTCGCCAGCTCTTCAATGCTTTCAACGAATTCCAGACGATCGTAATTCATCAGGAAGTCGACAGCGTTGCCATGCGCACCACAGCCGAAACAGTGATAAAACTGCTTTTCGCCGTTAACGGTGAAAGAGGGCGTTTTCTCATTATGAAAAGGACAGCATGCGTGGTAGTTTTTGCCCTGCTTTTTCAACTTCACCCGGGCATCGATAAGATCCACGATATCCGTGCGAGCAAGCAAGTCATTGATAAAGACACGCGGTATGCGTCCAGCCATAAATCCCCTTCATCTTTCAGCTTCTGGCTGCGTTGGCTGCCATCGTTCACCCCAGTCACTTACTGATGTAAGCTCCCGGGGATTCACTCCGTTGCCGCCTTGCCAGAAACAGAAAACCTCAGAAATAAACACTTCCGAGTCTTTACGTATCTGGCTGTATTGGCGTTTAGGAATCAAAACAGAGTGTTACCGGGGTAACGCTGAAGCTTTCTATTTATGGTTCATAAACGACAACAAGCCGCGCATTCCTTCCGGAAGCACGGCCTGATAACTACTAACTTGTCTGTGAAGCATGAGGGCGAACCCTCAGGATACTAGTACAGACGAGTGCGGCGTGCGTTTTCGCGAGCCAGTTTCTTCGCGTGGCGTTTTACTGCAGACGCTTTAGCGCGCTTACGTTCGGTAGTAGGTTTTTCATAAAACTCACGACGACGAACTTCAGCCAGAACGCCTGCTTTCTCACAAGAACGCTTGAAGCGACGCAGTGCAACGTCGAATGGCTCGTTTTCACGTACTTTAATTACCGGCATGTAACTCTCACCTCGATAAATTCGGTTTTGCTGCTGACATCGGTGCCAGCTCATTTCAAAATGGTGCGGAATTTTACTCCAACACAGGCTTCGTTGTAAAGCACCATAGCATTAAGTAACCAACAGATACGCCTGTGCGGCTGCCGGTTTTTTTCAGGGGACCGATTATACACGAAACCCACCTCCCTGGTGGGAAAAAAACACCTTATTGTACAAGGTGTAACCGACCAGTTGGGAAAATTGCCGCCCGCAAAAGCGCCTTCATGCTACACTGCGCGCCGCAAGAATGAGGTGAAAAATCCATGCGTGTTCTCGGAATTGAAACATCCTGCGATGAAACCGGCATTGCCATTTATGACGATGCGGCCGGTTTGCTCGCCAATCAACTTTATAGCCAGGTCAAACTTCACGCCGACTACGGTGGTGTGGTGCCGGAACTGGCTTCGCGCGATCACGTGCGTAAAACCGTGCCGCTGATTCAGGCGGCGCTGAAGGAAGCCGGGCTTCAGGCGCAGGATATCGATGCGGTGGCGTATACCGCCGGTCCTGGGCTGGTCGGTGCTCTGCTGGTCGGCGCAACTATTGGCCGCTCGCTGGCATTTGCCTGGGATGTCCCGGCGATTGCCGTGCACCACATGGAAGGGCATCTGCTGGCACCAATGCTGGAAGATAACCCACCTGACTTCCCGTTTGTGGCGCTGTTGGTCTCCGGCGGGCATACACAGTTAATCAGCGTCACCGGCATTGGTGAATATACTCTGCTGGGTGAGTCGGTGGACGATGCCGCAGGTGAAGCCTTTGATAAAACGGCCAAGCTGCTGGGGCTGGACTATCCTGGCGGACCGATGCTGTCAAAAATGGCACAACAGGGTGTGGAAAAGCGCTTTGTCTTCCCGCGTCCGATGACCGATCGCCCAGGGCTGGATTTCAGTTTTTCCGGCCTGAAAACCTTCGCGGCGAATACCATTCGTGACAATGACGACAGCGAGCAGACGCGTGCTGACATTGCGCGTGCTTTTGAAGATGCGGTGGTCGATACTCTGGCGATAAAATGCCGACGGGCGCTCGATCAAAGTGGATTCAAACGGCTGGTGATTGCCGGCGGTGTCAGCGCGAACCGCACGCTGCGCACTAAGCTGGCGGAGATGATGCAGAAGCGGGGCGGTGAGGTGTTCTACGCTCGTCCGGAATTCTGTACCGACAACGGCGCGATGATCGCGTATGCCGGAATGGTGCGTATGAAAGGTGATAAACACGCCGATCTCAGTGTCACCGTGCGTCCGCGCTGGCCGCTGGCCGAACTCCCTGCGCTTTGATTCCTGAGGGGTCAGGACTGTTCTGGCCCCTGCGAATCCTTCTTCTTTTTCTTCTTCCAAATCTTATTTTCCTGCCCGCGCCACAGGCGCTGAATATTGTCGTGATGACGTAACAGGATCAGGCAGGAAAGCATGGCAACCGGGAAGGTAAACTGCGGTTTAAACCACCAGACGTAGAAGGGAGCAATCAGTGCGCTGATAATCGCACCCAGCGAAGAATAGCCGCTTAACAGCACGGTCAGCAGCCAGGTTCCCGTCATTAAACCCGTGAGATCCCAGCCGATTGGGGCGATAGCACCAAATGCGGTGGCCACGCCTTTGCCGCCTTTGAAATGAAAGAAGACCGGGTAAATATGGCCGAGGCAGGCCGCAATCGCAGTCAGGCCAAGATAAAGCGGTGTGACGCCCAGGTGATAAGCCAGCCACACCGGCAGCATCCCTTTGCATACATCAAACACCAGTACCGTTGCGGCAGCACCTTTGCCACCGAGGCGCAGCACATTAGTGGCACCTGGGTTGCCCGATCCGTTGTGGCGTGGGTCCGGCAATCTGAACAGTCGACAAACCAAAATCGCGCTGGAGATGGAGCCACACAGATACGCGAAAATGATCATGCCAAGCGCGAATACACTCATAACACCGTTCCGTCTTGTGGGGGTCGTTTTAAAGTCAGCATCCGTGGATAATACGCATAAACCGCCGGGGATGGTATCCGGCAACCACAAAAACAGAGAGCCGTATCATGGATATCGTATTTATTGATCAACTGTCCGTTATCACCACTATTGGCGTTTACGACTGGGAACAAACGATTCAGCAGAAGCTGGTGTTCGATGTCGAAATGGCCTGGGACAACCGTAAAGCGGCAGCCAGTGATGATGTTAACGATTGTCTGAGCTATGCTGATGTATCGGAAGCGATTATTCACCACGTCAGTCAGGGAAAATTCGCGCTGGTCGAACGTGTAGCAGAAGAGATTGCCTCGCTGCTGCTGGCTCGATTCGCCTCGCCGTGGGTCAGAATCAAAGTCAGTAAACCGGGTGCTGTCGCTCAGGCGCGCCAGGTGGGCGTGGTCATTGAACGCGGGACTAATCCGAAATAAATCCATTTTCATTGCCATCACGATGAAACCAAACCACATTATGCTCTGTCTTAAGGTTGCCCTAATGCAGTTGGGGGACATTGGGCGGAAGCGTAAAGCGACCGCCTTTTTAATGGGTTAAACAGGGTTAGGGGTAGATTTGATGGCAGATATTCATCAGCTATGGGTGGCAGCAATACTTGGGGTTGTTGAGGGGCTGACGGAGTTTCTCCCCGTATCTTCTACCGGGCATATGATCATTGTCGGTCATTTACTGGGGTTTGAAGGCGAAAAAGCGGAGACCTTTGAAGTTGTGATTCAGCTCGGCTCGATTCTGGCCGTCGTAGTGATGTTCTGGCGTCGTTTGTTCGGCCTGATTGGCATTCACTTTGGTGAAGTCAAACATGAGGGTGTCGGGCAGGGTAAGTTGACGCTGATCCATATCCTGCTGGGTATGGTGCCCGCCGTCGTGATTGGGCTGTTGCTGCATGACAAGATCAAAACGCTGTTTAACCCGGTTAACGTGATGTATGCGTTGGTGGTGGGTGGCGTGCTGTTGATTGCGGCTGAATTGCTGAAGCCAAAACAGCCGAAATCGGTGGGTGTGGACGACATCACTTATCGCCAGGCGTTTATTATTGGCTGCTTCCAGTGTCTGGCGCTGTGGCCGGGCTTCTCACGTTCTGGTGCCACCATTTCGGGTGGGATGTTGATGGGCGTAAGCCGTTATGCGGCGTCTGAGTTCTCGTTTATCCTCGCGGTGCCGATGATGATTGGCGCGACGGGACTGGATCTCTACAAGAGCATGGGCTTCCTGACGATGGCTGACTTCCCGATGTTCGCCGTCGGTTTTGTCACCGCGTTTATCGTGGCGCTGATCGCGATTAAGAGCTTCCTGCACATCATCAAACGGATTTCGTTTATCCCGTTCGCTATCTATCGCTTTATCGTAGCAGCAGCGGTTTACGCGGTATTCGTACTGTAATCTCTACCAGGGCCGATCATTTGTTCCGATCGGCCCTCGTTTTTTAAGCGTTTTTCCAGCTTTCCAACGCGGTCACACGGCGCCGCGTTAACTCTTCCCGCACCTCCGCGCCTTTGAAACCGGCCGCTACAACCTCTTTCGTCGACACGTTCAATGCAACCTTCCAGGCCTCGCGCAGGTAATCGCCCTGAGGATACGGATTATTTTCGAATCCGGTACGTCCACGGGCATCGGCTTCGCTGGTCAGTGCGATCTGTTCAATGCGATGGGGTTTGCGCCAGGCATCCAGTCGATCAAACAGCGCCACCAGCGTGGTAGCAGACTGGTTCTGGACGGTATGCACCAGGTCGTGAAATTCGGTTACCAGCAGTGCCAGATCGCGCAGGGCATTTGGAATGCGCAGTCGCTCACAGAGGGCGGCGACCAGCGGCACGCCTGCCGGGCCATGTCCGTGATGGCTTGGCCACTTCTCTGGCGGAGTCAGCGCTTTGCCCACATCGTGGAACAAGGTGGCGAAACGGATCTCAAGCTCAGGGCTGAGCTGGGCGGCCATCGCCAGCGTCATCAGCGTGTGCACGCCGGTGTCGATCTCCGGGTGCCATTTTGCCGGGGCGGGAACGCCGTACAGGTTGTCCAGCTCCGGGAACAGCACTGCCAGCGCCCCACAGTCACGTAGCACCTGGAAAAACACCTGCGGATTTCGTGTCTGTAAGGCAGCTTCTGTCTCTTTCCAGACGCGCTCAGGCGTGAGGTGGGAGAGTTCGCCGCTCTCGGCCATCGACTGCATCAGGGCGAGAGTGTCACTGGCGATGTGAAAATTAAGATGGGCATAACGGGCAGCAAAACGCGCCACGCGCAGCACGCGCAGTGGGTCTTCATTGAAGGCTTCAGAGACGTGACGAAGCAGGCGGTTTTCAAGATCGTCCCGTCCGCCGTAAGGATCGTAGTAGTGACCTTCGTCGTCCTGCGCGATGGCATTGATGGTCAGATCGCGTCGCGCCAGATCCTGCTCAAGTGTGACATCCGGTGCGGAGTAGCAAACAAACCCGGTATAACCGCTGCCGGATTTACGCTCAGTGCGGGCCAGCGCATACTCTTCATGGGTTTCAGGGTGCAAAAAAACCGGGAAGTCGCGGCCTACCTGCTCAAATCCCAGATCCAGCATCTGCTGAGGAGAGGCACCGACCACCACCCAGTCTTTGTCTTTCACCGGCAAATTCAACAGTCCATCGCGCACGGCGCCGCCGACAAGGTATGTTTTCACTGCGGGTCTCCACAAAGCTGATAATCAGAATTAACTGAGTATTAATCGTCAGACTATACCATCCATGTTGCGGATAAATCGCAGACATGGCAAAAAGGGCATCCGTAGATGCCCCTAACGTAAACCCGATCAGGATCAGTTCATCCAGCGGTCATTTTTTTTCCGGCGTGGGATCATATGAGGAAGTAGCAGGCCCAACACCAGACCAACGCCCGCGACACCGCCACCATACATAAACCACTGCATAATGATGGTGCGCTGTTTGTCATCCAGCTGCACGTTGGCCGCATCGACTTTTTTCTTCGCGACCACCAACTGGTTTTTTAACTGCTGGTTCTCTTCTTTCAGGCTGTTGATGACGTCATCGCTGCCAGCGACCTTTTTTTGCATATCGGCGGTGCGGTTATTCCAGCTACCGTCGATGTTGGCCAGTTTAGCCGTGAGCACTTTCACCTGATCTTCCAGCTGCGGGACGCGGGTACGCAGGCTGGGCTGCTGGCTAAGCTGGGCCAGCGGGATCCAGGTGGTACGGCCCTGGCTGTCGCGGATTTGACCATAGTTGCTGTTGTCATTCGACTGCAACAGGGCGACTTCTTCGCCCGCGTTTAACGTGCCAATCAGACGGTAATCGTTGCCGGGACCACTGCGAACCCAGGTGGACAGCTCGTCGGAGATGTAGCGCTTTTCTTCGGCGTGGACGGTTGCAGCAGCACTCAATGTGAGCAAAGTCAGGCCGATGAGGTGAGTTATTTTCATTCGAACTCTTTCTAAATAAGGGCTGTAAAAAGGTAATCGCACAGTCTGGAGCGGCCTCACAAAAAGCTGAATGAGAACTATCCTGGTCTCAAACGGCTTGAGAGGTTGTGCGCGAAAACGTAATAAACCAGAGACAGTGCTGTCTCTTGTGCATTACTCTTCATAGGTAATAAGGAACGATCGCCCGCCAACCAATGCGAGCATAATCAGACACCTTAACCGTTTACTCTGCCGTTAACGACGTAAATAAGACATTATGACCATCGAAATCGAATTAAAGTTCATTGCCGCGCCAGAAGCGGCTGCAAAAATCGCCAGCAAATTAACCGCCTGGCCTCATCAGTACACTGCCGGTCAAGCGTTGACGAATATCTACTTCGAAACCGCTGACAGCCAGCTGCGACGCTGGGATATGGGGCTGCGTATTCGCGGCTTCGGCGATCGTTATGAAATGACGCTGAAAACCGCCGGTCAGACTATCGGTGGGCTGCATCAGCGCCCGGAATACAATGTGGCGCTGGATAAACCTGAGCTGGATATTCAGCAGCTGCCTGCCGATGTCTGGCCAGCAGGAACTGATGTAGCGGCCTTGCAGCCACAGCTTAAGGCGCTGTTTAGCACGCACTTTGTGCGTGAGAAGTGGGTGGTTACTTACTTGCAGAGCGAGATAGAAGTGGCTTACGACTGTGGTGATGTCACCGCAGATGATCGCAGTGAGCCTCTTATGGAAATCGAGCTGGAGCTGAAAAGCGGTCAGCGCGATGACCTGCTGGCCTTTGCCGCTGAGCTGGCAACGATTGAAGGTCTGCGCCTGGGTAGCCTTAGCAAAGCGGCTCGTGGCTATGCGCTGGCACAGGGTAACCTGCCGCGTCCGCTGCGTCCGGTTCCGCTGCTGAAAGTGAAACCAAAAGCGACAGTGGAAGAGGGGATGCGTGCATCATTCCTGCTGGCATTAAGCCAGTGGCAATATCACGAGGAGCTGTGGCTGCGGGGCAATTCGGGTGCGTTGCATGAAGTGAAAGATGCGCTTGAAGTGCTGCGCCAGACGTTTTCTCTGTACGGTGCGCTGGTGCCACGCAAAGCCAGCAGCGAACTGCGCCAGAAGCTGACGCTGTTGGAAGAAGCATTGCAGAATGATCAGCTTGATGCGCAAACATGTTGCTTCAGTCCGCTCTGGCTGGAAACCCAGTTAGCGCTGACTCACTGGATTGCCACTGAGCGCTGGCGTCAGTTCGTCGATCAAAAGGCGGATGCCAAACTTCAGGGTTCGTTCAAACGCTTCAGCGATATCATGCTGGGCCGTATTGCTGCCGATCTGAAAGAGACCTTCGACCACCTCAATCATTCTGGTGAATATCAGGACAAACTGGCGCGTCTGCATCGTCAGGTTCTGGCGGTCCATCTGCTGGCGGGCGCCTACGATACCACCATCGTCAATGCCTGGTTACAAAGCTGGAAGCAGCTGCGTGAAGCGATTGTAGGACAGCAGGATGTCTGGCTGGATGCCCATCGTCAGCAGGCGCTGAAACAGTCGGCGTTCTGGAAAAACGGCAGTCTGTAACCCGCTTCGGGGTCATTTAAATCTATACCCAAAATAATTCGAGCTGTGGCAAGGCGGCAAACGAAACTGCAGCTTGAAGTATGAAGGGGATAAGGGAGTGTTTATTGTATGGTGCCATCATCAGGTCAGCCACTGCCGCCTGCCATGCAGGAACAGCGCGCGTTGCTGAACCCGCTGTTTAGCGAGGCTTCTGCGCAGCAGCAGGCAGTATTGGTATTTAGCGATTTTATCAGTGATAACCTGGCAAAATACCCTGACTGGTGGCAGCAGTTGCAGCACTCCCCGCCGCACCCGGACGAATGGCATCATTATGCTGACTGGCTGCAAGTAAAGCTGGCAACGGTTCAGGATGAAAACGCGCTGATGCGCGAACTCCGCCTGTTCCGTCGTCATATGCTGACGCGCATTGCCTGGATGCAGACGCTGGCAACCAGCGATACGCAGCAATCCCTGCGCCAACTGAGCGAACTGGCGGAAGCCCTGATTGTGGCTGCCCGCGACTGGTTATGGCACGCCTGCTGCCGTGATTTTGGTACCCCAATGAATGCCGCCGGAGAACCCCAGCCGCTGTTGATCCTCGGTATGGGGAAACTGGGCGGCGGCGAACTGAATTTCTCCTCCGATATCGATCTGATTTTCACCTGGCCTGAAAACGGCACCACTCAGGGTGGCCGCCGTGAGCTGGACAATGCTCAGTTCTTTACCCGGCTTGGTCAGCGGCTGATCAAGGTGCTGGATCAGCCCACGGCCGATGGTTTTGTTTATCGCGTCGATATGCGCCTGCGCCCATTTGGTGACAGCGGGCCGCTGGTGCTGAGTTTTGCGGCGCTGGAAGATTATTACCAGGAGCAGGGACGCGACTGGGAACGCTATGCCATGGTCAAAGCGCGCCTGATGGGCGGTGGGAATGACCGCTGGAGCGAAGAACTGCGCCAGATGCTGCGGCCGTTTGTGTTTCGTCGCTACATCGACTTCAGCGTGATCCAGTCACTGCGCAATATGAAAGGCATGATTGCCCGCGAAGTGCGGCGGCGCGGGCTGACGGACAACATTAAGCTCGGTGCGGGCGGCATTCGCGAAACGGAGTTTATCGTTCAGGTGTTCCAGCTTATCCGTGGCGGGCGTGAGCGTTCACTTCAGTTGCGTTCCCTGCTGCCCACGCTGGACGCGATTGGCCAGCTCAGTCTCTTACCGACAGAGCAGGTAGGGCAGTTACAGGATGCCTATCTGTTCCTGCGTCGGCTGGAAAATCTGCTGCAAAGTATCAACGATGAACAGACGCAAACGCTGCCGGGTGGCGAGCTGGATCGCGCGCGTCTCGCCTGGGCGATGGGCTTTGCCGACTGGGCTGCATTACATCGGGAACTTGACCGACATATGCTGGCGGTACGGACCATTTTTAACGATTTGATTGGTGACGACTCGCCTGAAAACGGTGAAAACCGTGACGCGGGTGAATATGGCGTGCTGTGGCAGGATCAGCTGGAAGAGGCGGAGCTGGAACCGCTGGTGCCGCATCTCGACAGCGCTGCACGCCAGCAGTTGCTGCGCACCATTACCGATTTCCGTCAGGACGTTGATAAACGCACGATTGGCCCGCGTGGCCGTCAGGCGCTGGACCAACTGATGCCGCGACTGCTGAGCGAGGTGGTGCCGCGTGATGATGCGTCTGTCACGCTGAGCCGTCTGACGCCGCTGTTGCTGGGCGTGGTGACGCGCAGCACCTATCTGGAACTGCTCACTGAGTTCCACGGCGCGCTGAAGCACTTAATTCGCCTGTGTGCTGCTTCCCCGATGGTCGCCAGCCAGCTGGCGCGACATCCGCTGTTGCTGGATGAGCTGCTCGATCCTGCCACGTTGTATCAACCGACTGCAACGGATGCCTATCGTGATGAGCTGCGACAATATCTGCTGCGTATCCCGGAAGAAGATGAAGAGCAGCAGCTGGAAGCGCTGCGTCAGTTTAAGCAGGCACAGCATCTGCGTATTGCTGCGGCGGATATTGCCAAAACCCTGCCGGTGATGAAGGTGAGCGATCACCTGACCTGGCTGGCGGAAGCGATGATTGAAACCGTGGTTCAGCAGGCGTGGAACATGATGGTACAGCGCTACGGGCATCCTTCCCATCTGGCCAGCGATAGCGAGCGCGGTTTCGCGGTCGTAGGCTACGGCAAGCTGGGGGGCTGGGAGCTGGGTTACAGTTCCGACCTCGATCTGGTCTTCCTGCATGACTGCCCCTCGGAAGCGGTGACGCTGGGTGAGCGCAGTATTGACGGGCGGCAGTTCTATCTGCGCCTGGCGCAGCGTGTGATGCACCTGTTCAGTACACGCACCTCCTCCGGCATTCTCTACGAAGTGGATGCCCGTCTGCGCCCTTCCGGCGCAGCGGGGATGCTGGTCAGCACCTTTGATGCCTTCGACGACTACCAGCGCAATGAGGCCTGGACCTGGGAGCATCAGGCGTTGGTGCGTGCGCGTATCGTGTTTGGTGACGCGGCCCTGAGCCAGCGTTTTGACCAGATTCGCCGTGGCATTCTCTCGATACCGCGTGAGGCTGATGCGCTGAAAACCGAAGTGCGCGAAATGCGTGAGAAAATGCGCGCCCATCTGGGGCACAAGCACAAAGGGCGTTGGGATATCAAAGCCGATCAGGGCGGGATCACCGATATCGAATTTATTACGCAATATCTGGTGCTGCGTTATGCCGCCCAGGAGCCAATGCTCACCCGCTGGTCCGATAACGTGCGCATTCTTGAGTTGCTGGCTAACAGCAGCAAAATGGCGCAGGAAGAGGCGGTCGCGCTGACTCATGCCTATGTCACGCTGCGTGATGCCTTGCACCATCTGGCGTTGCAGGAGCTGCCTGGTCATGTGGAGGAGACCGCTTATTCAGGTGAGAAAGCGGTGGTCAATGCCAGCTGGCAGGCATGGCTGGGCGCCTGATTTCCCGTGCAGATGCGATGATTTGCCATTAAGACAATTGTGATATCATCGCGCGCACTCATTTTTACTGCAGTCTGGAGTCTCTGGAATGAAAATTACACTACCCGATTTTACGCGTGCGGGTGTGCTGGTGGTTGGCGATGTGATGCTGGATCGCTACTGGCACGGCCCAACCAGCCGCATTTCACCTGAGGCTCCGGTGCCGGTGGTGAAAGTGGATCATGTGGAGGAGCGCCCTGGTGGTGCGGCCAACGTGGCGATGAATATTGCCGCGCTGGGTGCAGCGTCACGGCTGGTTGGATTGACCGGCGTTGATGATGCCGCGCGTGCTCTTAGTGCGTCCCTGGCTGGCGTTAATGTTCAGTGTGATTTTGTCTCTGTGCCTACCCATCCGACCATCACTAAACTGCGCGTGTTGTCCCGCAATCAGCAGCTGATCCGTCTGGATTTCGAAGAGGGATTTGAAGGCATTGATCCTGAACCGATGCATCAGCGTATCGAGCAGGCGCTGCCGACCATTGGCGCATTAGTGCTGTCTGACTATGCCAAAGGCGCGCTGGCTTCCGTGGAAACGATGATTGCCCTGGCGCGCAAAGCGGGTGTACCGGTGTTGGTAGACCCGAAAGGCACCGATTTCAGCCGCTATCACGGCGCGACGCTGCTGACGCCAAATCTCTCCGAGTTTGAAGCGGTGGTGGGCAAGTGTAAATCGGACGAAGAGATCGTTGAACGCGGTACTGCTCTGATGCAGCAGCACGCGCTGTCTGCGCTGCTGGTGACCCGTTCAGAGCACGGAATGACCCTGCTTCAGCCGGGCAAAGCACCGTTCCATATGCCAACGCTGGCGCAGGAAGTGTTCGATGTCACCGGTGCGGGTGATACGGTGATTGGCGTGCTGGCAGCGGCGCTGGCGGCGGGTAATTCGCTGGAAGAGAGCTGCTTCCTGGCGAATGCAGCGGCGGGTGTTGTCGTGGGTAAACTTGGTACCTCAACCGTTTCTCCGGTCGAGCTGGAAAATGCGATTCGCGCGCGCCCGGAATCCGGTTTCGGCGTGATGGATGAAGCGCAGCTGATTGCCGAAGTGGCGAAAGCCCGTCAGCGCGGTGAAAAAGTGGTGATGACCAACGGCGTATTCGACATTCTTCACGCCGGGCATGTCTCTTACCTCGCCAATGCCCGGAAGCTGGGTGATCGTCTGATTGTGGCGGTGAACAGCGATGCGTCTACCCGACGTTTGAAAGGGGAAACCCGTCCGGTGAACCCACTGATTAACCGTATGATCGTGCTGGGCGCGCTGGAAGCGGTGGATTGGGTAATTGGGTTTGAAGAAGATACGCCGCAGCGTGTGATCGCGGAGATCCTCCCCGACCTGCTGGTCAAAGGCGGTGATTATAAGCCGGAAGATATTGCCGGAAGCAAAGAGGTGTGGGCGAACGGCGGTGACGTGCGTGTGCTCAACTTCGAAGACGGCATTTCCACCAGCAATATCATTAAAACGATTATTTCTGGTACCGGAAGAAGCTAGTCCTCGACGGGCTGCCCGCAACGGGCAGCCGTCACACAGACGTGACTTATTCTGCGGCTTTTGGCTCGCTAACGACCGGTGCCGGGGCAGGCGAAACGCGGCTTTCCAGTTCTGCCAGGCGCTGTTCCAGCGCAGCCAGCTTCTCGCGGGTACGCAGCAGTACCTGAGTCTGTACATCAAACTCTTCGCGGTTAACCACATCCAGACGTGTCAGCTGTGCCTGTAATGTCTGACGGATTTTCTTCTCCACATCATCACCAAACTCACGAATGCCTTTCGGCATAGACTCATGGACCTGACGGGCCAGTTGTTCAATTTTTTTTGGGTCAAGCATAGCGGTTTCCTGATAACAGCGAATTTTATCCTAGTGTAATCCCAGATGCGTTCGGTATAAACCTGAAAACACCATAGCGAAAAAATGGATATCAATTTGCCCATTTTGTTCGTTGATCTGTCACTTTTTCAGCGTTATGATGATTTTGCTTATTCTCAGGGCGGGGCGAAATTCCCCACCGGCGGTAAATCAGCTTTTGCTGAAAGCCCGCGAGCGCTTCAGGGTCATTCCTGAAGGACAGCAGATCCGGTGTAATTCCGGGGCCGACGGTTAAAGTCCGGATGGGAGAGAGTAACGATTCTAGACGGGCTTTTGCTCGCCTCGCGTTATTTTTTTGTCACCGCATGACACTCCTAAGCACGCCCTGGTTCTGGTAACCCATACATTTATTTAAGGTTTATTTACCATGAATCAGTCGCTACTTTCTGAATTTGGCACGCCTGAACAGCGTGTAACCCGTGCCATCGAAGCGCTGCGCGAAGGCCGTGGTGTGATGGTGTTAGACGATGAAGATCGTGAAAATGAAGGTGATATGATCTTCGCCGCTGAAACCATGACCGTTGAGCAGATGGCGCTGACCATTCGCCACGGCAGTGGCATTGTCTGCCTGTGTCTGACAGAAGAACGTCTGGAACAGCTGGATCTGCCAATGATGGTACAGAACAACACCAGCTCTTATGGCACAGGCTTTACTGTGACTATCGAAGCAGCACAGGGTGTGACCACCGGTGTTTCTGCCTCTGACCGCCTGACCACCATCCGCACCGCCATTGCTGACAATGCTAAACCCGAAGACCTTAACCGTCCTGGTCACGTGTTCCCGCTGCGCGGCCGTGTCGGTGGCGTGCTGACCCGTGGTGGCCACACTGAAGCCACTATCGATCTGGTCACGTTGGCAGGCTTTAAGCCAGCCGGTGTTCTGTGTGAACTGACCAACGATGATGGCTCGATGGCGCACGCGCCGGAAGTGGTTGTGTTTGCTAAACAACACAACATGCCGGTTGTGACCATCGAAGATCTGGTGGCGTATCGTCGCAGTCACGAGACTCGTCAGGCCAGCTGATCCTCGTCATACTTCAAGCGATGGGGGCGTTGGCTCTCCTCGCGCACCCCGGTCACGTACTGATGTACGTGACCGGGGATTTACTGCGTTGCCGCCTGCCCATAGCTTGAATTATTTAGAGGATCACTGTCCCGTAATATTTCACTCTGCATTCTTTTCTTCCGCTATTTTCCCTTCAAATTTTCTGAATATCTTCGTCAGGGTTATCCAGGTTCATCCGTGGAAAAAAGGGCGTAATGTGAGCTCCATTGAGTATCACTTTCTCGGAGTCACACCATGAGCCACACACGTATGCCTGCACTTTTCCTCGGTCACGGCAGCCCGATGAACGTACTGGAAGAAAATATCTGGACCGAAACCTGGCGTGAGCTGGGGAAAACCCTGCCACGTCCAAAAGCGATTATTGCTGTCTCTGCCCACTGGTATACGCGTGGCACGGCGGTGACGGCGATGGAAAAACCACGCACCATTCATGATTTTGGCGGGTTCCCGCAGGCGCTGTTTGATACACAGTACCCGGCTGCTGGCTCTCCTGCACTGGCCCGTCAGATAGCGGAAACACTGGCTCCGGTGGCGGTCGATCTGGATCAGGAGTGGGGATTCGATCACGGCGCCTGGGGCGTATTAATCAAAATGTACCCGGATGCGGATATTCCCGTGGTGCAGCTCAGCGTGGATGGCACCAAACCTGCCGCATACCACTTCGAATTAGGCCGTAAGCTGGCAGCGCTGCGCGATCAGGGCATCATGATTGTTGCCAGTGGAAACGTGGTACATAACCTGCGTATGGTTCGCTGGCAGGGCGAAGCAGAAGCCTATCCGTGGGCTGAATCCTTTAACCAGTACGTTCGCGATAATCTGAGCTGGGAAGGCGAAGATGAGCAGCATCCGCTGGTGAACTTTATGCAGCACGACGGCGCGGCACTGTCGAACCCGACGCCTGAACATTACCTGCCGTTGCTGTATGTGCTGGGTGCGCGTGCTGAAGGTGAAGCGGTGTCTGTCCCGGTGGATGGGATTGTGATGGGGTCGCTGAGCATGTTATCGGTGCAGGTGGGGTAAACGCTTTTGAAAGGGTCGATCGAAAAAGATGATCGACCCCTACGGTCGGGGCTGGCATCGTCAATAACGTCTGTTGGTCACATTAACGATGCGTTTAACGATCTCTACTGTTTCTGGCAATCCAGCTCATGTAGGGGCGGACCTTCTGTTTCGGCCCGTCCGCCACATCACGCGATTATTCAATAAACGCATGCGGATAGAAGCGCGACAGATCCTGAGTGATCAGATCGCGATCTTCACGTATACCGATACCCGCTGGCTGATCGTTGATCAGCCAGGATCCGATCAACGTATAGCTGTCGCCGAACTTGGGTAGCGGATGGAACTGCTGCACGATCATGCCTTCCTCACCGTACGGCCCGTCAACACGTGCAATTTCTTTACCGTTTTCTACGATGCGGATATTGGCACCTTCGCGGGAAAACAACGGCTTAACCACATACTTATCCATATGCGGTACGTTATCTTCTGCAAAGTAAGCGGGTAGCAGGTTCGGGTGATTCGGGAACATTTTCCACAGCAGTGGCAACAGCGCTTTGTTGGAAATAATGCTTTTCCAGCCCGGCTCCAGCCAACGCACACCGGCGTCAGCCAGCTTGGTGGAGAACATCTCACGCAGCATAAACTCCCACGGGTAGAGCTTAAACAGATTGCCGATCACCTGATCGTGAACATCGGTAAACTGCCCTTTCTCGCCAAGACCGATTTCATCCATATACAGGAATTCACTCGGCAGCCCGGCTTCCGTGGCGCAATCTTGCAGGTACTGAACGGTGCCGCGATCTTCATCGGTATCACGGCAGCAGGCGAAATGTAGCCAGCTAAAACCGTGCTGCTGATGCAGTTCGCTAAAGCGCTCGATCAGTTTTTCCTGCAGGCTGTTGAACTGATCGCTGCCTGCCGGGAGCAAGCCCGCACTCAGCTGATCTTCCAGCCACAGCCACTGGAAGAAGGCTGCTTCATACAGCGAAGTGGGTGTATCAGCGTTATTTTCCAGCAGCTTGGCCGGTGTCACACCGTCCCAGGCAATGTCCATTCTTGAGTAGAGTGACGGCTGGCCGCTTTTCCAGGATTCACGCACAAAATCCCAGGTGTGCTTCGGGATGCGGAACTTGGTCAGCAGCTCTTCGCTGTTGACCACCAGTTCCACCGCCTGCAAACACATCTGGTGCAATTCGCTGGTCACATCTTCCAGTGACTCAATCTGCTGCAACGTAAACTGGTAATAAGCATCTTCACACCAGTACGGTTCCCCGTGCATGGTGTGAAAACGGAAACCATATTCCGTCGCTTTTTCCCGCCAGTCAGGGCGTTCAGCAATGGCAATACGCTTCATTGGCGATTAGCCCCCCATGCTGCGGCTGGTGCTGGTAGCACTGCTGCGCTGCATGGTGGTTTGCTTGGCAACGGACTCACCAAAGCCACCGCGGGTAACGGTGCTGGTGGTGGCCGGTTTCGGCGCCAGCGCTGTTTTAGGCACCGTCATGGTACGGCCTGAGGTTGCCGCACCGAAGCTTTTACCACTGGCATCAACGAACTTGCCGTTGGCCGGGCTGGCTGGATTCTTCGAGGAGAACAGCGGCTGCTGCTGCCCCATACCGCCACCCATCATACGGCCCATCATGTAACCGGCCATCAGCGGCATCCAGAAGCTGCCGCTGGACTGAGATTCCGCATTGGTGGTGCCCACGCCCGCCTGAGCAGGAGCCTGCTGGCACTGACCTTCACCGAACTCCGCCACGCAGTCTTCACGGGTAGCATATTTCGGTGCGGTTTTAACGGCTTCTTCTTTGGCGCTGTTAAACGCCGTGGTGCACTGTGCGCTCTTGCCAGGGTTAGCGGCCGAGCAGTCATCAGCGTTCTGATACATCGATACGGTTTCATCGGCCTGTTCACATGCGGCCAGCATAAATACTGCACTCACCGCCAGTGCGACCGGCGTTAAATGGCGTGCACTCCAGCTTTTGCGAAAGGAGGCATGATTAATCTGTTTAGTCCGTTTCATCACTTTTCGTCCTGTGCCCATAAAGGTAGTGCATAGGATAGGGGAACAGCGGTGAAAAATGAAGCGATGAAGCCTGACCTGGAGGGGATCTTTACGTAGCTATACGTTTGATTGTGAAGGGGCAGCGTTTGCTGCCCCTGGGGAATTACTGACCGAATGGATTACTGTTGGCGCGGGTGGCCGATTTGTTGCTAACAGGCGTTGTTTTGCTGGCTGAACGGGGTTCAGCGCTATCCGCGTTGGCAGCCTGCTGTGCATTCTCCGGGGCGACGATGTCTGGCGAGGTGCCGATATCTTTGCCCAGATGATTGTTCAGCGTTTGCAGATCCTGCTCGTTCAGCGTACCCAGCGCAGATTTAATATTGAGCTGGTTAATCATGTAGCTGTAACGGGCATTAGCCAGCTGCTGCTTAGCGTTATACAGCGTGGTCGTTGCATCCAGCACGTCAACGATAGTACGGGTACCCACGGAGTAACCGGCTTCCATCGCATCCAGTGAGCTTTGCGCAGAAATAACCGCCTGCTTGTAAGCGTTAATGCTGCTGATCGAGGCGTTCACGTTGTTAAATGAAGAGCGCACGGTCTGGATGGCGGAGCGGTGTGCGCTTTCCAGCTGCTCACTGGCGGCCACAAACGCATACTGCGCCTGTTTCACCTGGGAGCTGACGGCGCCGCCGCTGTACAGTGGCAAGTTGAAGCTCAGGCCCACCTGGTTACTGCCTGTGATGTTGTCAGTGTTATTGGCACTGGCACGGTCACCGCCATAACGGTTGTTGGATAAACCGGTTGAGGCAGTCAGATCCAACGTCGGCATATGGCCCGTTTCTGATGAACGAATCTGCTCACGCGCCAGGTCCTGAGACAGGCGGGCAGAGAGCAGCGACAGGTTACGGCTTTCCGCTTCCTTCAGCAGGGCATTCACGGGCTGAGGTTTTTCTGTTTTAAACGCATCAACGTTCAGTGATGCCAGGCTTGGATAGTAATTGCCGGTCACCTGACGCAGTGTTTCTACCGCGTTATCGAGGTCGTTACGCGCGGAAACTTCGCTGGCCAGCACGCTGTCGTACTGTGAGCGAGCGTTCTGCACGTCAGTGATGGCGACCAGGCCTACGTTAAAGCGCTGAGTGGTCTGATCCAGTTCACGGTAAATAGATTGCTTCTGGGCTTCGGTATACGACAGTGTGTCAATCGCGTTCAACACATTAAAATAGGCGGTCGCGGTGTTCAGAATCAGGGTCTGTTGTGCCGTCTGATAAGTGACATCCTGGATGCCTGCCGTCTTTTCCTGCAACGTCAATGCACGCCATTTTGACATGTCAAAAATGGTCTGGGTCAGCTGTAACGACGCGCTTTTGGTGGTGCTATTGGTATCTCTGGCATCACGGTAGCCGCTGTTATAAGTATAGTCAGCGCCCAGGCCTAACTGCGGTAACAGTGGGCTGCGGGATTCGTTAATTTTCTCAAAGGCAGCATCACGATCGGCGGCAGAGCTACGAAGGTCAGGATTTGATAAACGCGCCTGCTGATATACCTGCAGCAGGTTTTCAGCCTGGCTGGCAACACTGAAGCCGCCCAGGCTCAGACCGATGAGTAAAGGGAGCAGTTTGTTCATTTGCATTCCTTGTAGTGCAGCAAAATTGCTATGGTAGCGCTGACGTAGGCCAAAAATTATCGCCGATAATAGCAGAGAGTTCCGATCAGGTAAGTTGGCTGAAAGTGCCATCCTGCCTTAATTTACTCAAATAAGTCGTTAAGAACCAGACAACTGTCGGAATACTATTGCACTTTACGTTTTTGCCATCACTTAGCAGGAGATGTGGATATGGATACAGGCAGCAAATACCCAGTGACTTTCACAAAAAACGATGTAGAAATTATTGCACGAGAGACGTTGTATCGCGGTTTTTTTTCGATCGAACGCTATCGCTTTCGTCACCGCTTGTTTAATGGCGGTATGAGTGGTGAAGTGACACGGGAAATTTTTGAGCGCGGTCACGCTGCGGTGCTGCTACCCTATGACCCGAAGCGCGATGAAGTGGTGCTGATTGAGCAGATCCGTATTGCCGCTTACGATACCAGCCCAACGCCCTGGGTGCTTGAGCTGGTGGCCGGAATGATCGAACCGGGAGAAACCCCGGAAGGCGTGGCGCGCAGAGAAGCCCAGGAAGAAGCCGGGATCACGCCTGAGCGCATCAAGCCGATTAGCAACTACCTCTCCAGCGCGGGAGGGACCACCGAGCGCCTGGCGGTGTTTGTCGGTGAAGTGGATGCCAGCGTGGCGCAGGGAAATCACGGTCTGGAGGAAGAAAATGAGGATATTCTTGTGCATGTGGTCAGCCGCAGTCAGGCATATCTTTGGGTGGAACAGGGGAAAATCGATAACGCTGCTGCTGTCATTGCTTTGCAATGGCTGGAGTTGCACCATAAACAGCTACGCCAAGAGTGGAATCCTGAATCTGGAGTTGCACCATAAACAGCTACGCCAAGAGTGGAATCCTGAATAATGAAACGCTATGTCCCCGACTTTCCTGAAATGATGCGTATCTGCGAAACGAACTTTGCGCAGTTGCGACGTTTATTGCCAAAGGAGGATCGGGTGGGTGAGTCGATGGCATATCAGGTGAACGGTGCCAGCTATCTCATCACCATTCAGGAGTCGACCCGTTACACCACGCTGGTGGAAATCAGGCAAACGGCCCCTGCGGTCAGTTACTGGAGCCTGCCTTCGATGTCCGTGCGGTTGTACCATGACGCGATGGTGGCGGAAGTGTGTTCCACTCAGCAGATCTATCGCTTTAAAGCACGCTATGATTATCCTAATAAAAAGCTGCATCAGCGTGATGAAAAGCACCAAATTAACCAATTTCTAGCGGACTGGTTACGCTACTGTTTGTCCCACGGTGCGATAGCTGTTCCGGTATGTTAATAACGCTGCGACGATTTTCAGATGTGTACCCAAATGAAGGTATGAAGCAGGAAGCCGATGCGCCTGCGGCCTGAAGCAGATGGGTATTACCTTAAGGACTTTGATTGGATAGCCTGTTAAAACTTCCTGTGGCGAGTGGGTCCAGAGTCAGGATTTTACAGATAACGGACACTCACCTTTTCGCAGGTAAGCATGAAACGCTGTTAGGGGTGAATACCTGGGCCAGTTTTGATGCCGTGCTGGATGTTATCGCAGCGGATCAGCGTCACTACGATTTGATTGTCGCCACGGGCGACCTGGCGCAGGACCACTCTGCTCTTGCCTATCAGCATTTCGCTGAGGGTATTGCTCGCCTGCCTGCTCCCTGCGTCTGGTTGCCCGGCAACCATGATTTCCAGCCAACCATGTTTACCACGCTGGCGGCCTCGACCATCGCCGACCAAAAACAGGTGCTGATCGGGGATCACTGGCAAATTGTGTTACTGGACAGTCAGGTCTTCGGCGTTCCGCACGGTGAGCTGAGCGAGTACCAGCTTTCATGGCTTGAAAATGCACTGGCGGCAGAACCGCAGCGGCACACGCTGGTCCTGTTGCATCACCATCCGGTACCGTCGGGGTGTTCGTGGCTTGATCAACACAGCCTGCGTAATCCGCATATGCTGGATACGGTTCTGCAACGCTATCCACAGGCGAGAAATCTGTTATGCGGGCATATCCATCAGGAACTCGACCTCGAATGGCACGGGCGGCGTGTGCTGGCTTCCCCTTCCACCTGTGTGCAGTTCAAACCGCACTGTACCAACTTCACGATTGACGCTGAGTCTCCAGGCTGGCGCTGGCTGGACTTGTATGACGATGGTCGGCTCGATACTCAGGTGCAGCGTCTGACCACGCGCATATTTAACCCGGATCTCGACTCAGAAGGATACTGACCGATGGCCACGCTGCTTTATCTGCATGGTTTTAACAGTTCGCCGCAGTCTGCGAAGGCAACGCAATTTAAACAGTGGCTGGCAGAGCAACGCCCTGACATCCGGCTGCATGTGCCCCAGCTTCCGGCGTTTCCCTCCGAGGCCGCCGCGCTGCTTGAGACGTTTGTTATGCAGTCAGCGGGCGAACCGCTGGGCATTATTGGTTCCTCATTGGGCGGGTATTATGCCACCTGGCTGTCCCAATGCTTCACGCTGCCTGCCGTGGTGGTGAACCCCGCTGTGCGCCCGTTTGAGCTGCTGGCCGATTACCTCGGCCACAACGAGAACCCATACACCGGTCAGCAATATGTGTTAGAGTCTCGCCATATTTACGATCTAAAAGTGATGCAAATTGACCCGTTAGAGTCGCCAGACTTGCTCTGGTTACTGCAACAAACGGGTGATGAAGTGCTCGACTACCGCCAGGCCCTGGACTACTACAGCGCCTGCCGCCAGACGGTAGAAGAGGGCGGAAATCATGCTTTTATCGGATTCGAACGCCATTTCTCCGCGATGCTCGACTTCCTGGGTTTCCAGGAGTGAGATAGCCGGAGTCTGGTCACTCATTTTTAGCCACCACCAATCAGATTGTTACGATGACTCAATCCAGCTATAACGCTGACTCCATTGAGGTTCTCAGCGGCCTTGAACCCGTGCGTCGCCGCCCGGGCATGTACACCGATACCGTGCGTCCTAACCACTTAGGCCAGGAAGTGATCGATAACAGCGTGGATGAAGCGCTGGCCGGTCACGCTAAACGCGTGGAAGTGATTCTGCACGCTGACCAGTCGTTGGAAGTGATCGACGACGGGCGCGGCATGCCGGTGGATATTCACCCCGAAGAGGGCGTGCCGGCCGTTGAGCTGATCTTCTGCCGCCTGCATGCCGGGGGCAAATTCTCCAATAAAAACTATCAGTTCTCCGGTGGCCTGCATGGCGTGGGGATCTCGGTGGTTAACGCCCTGTCAACGCGCGTGGAAGTCACGGTTCGCCGTAACGGTGAAGTGTACGAGATGGCGTTTGAAAACGGCGATAAAGTGCAGGACCTGACGGTCACTGGCACCGTCGGCAAACGCAACACCGGTACCCGCGTACAGTTCTGGCCGGATGTCTCCTTCTTCGACAGCCCGCGTTTCTCGGTTTCACGCCTGAGCCATCTGCTGAAAGCGAAAGCGGTGCTGTGCCCGGGTGTGGAAATTGTCTTTAAAGACAAAGTGAACAACACCGAGCAGACCTGGTGCTACGCTGACGGTCTGACCGACTACCTGATGGAAGCGGTTAACGGTCTGCCAACGCTGCCGGAAAAAGCCTTTGTGGGCGCCTTCTCCGGTGATGTGGAAGCGGTGGACTGGGCGCTGCTGTGGCTGCCAGAAGGCGGTGAGCTGCTGACGGAAAGCTACGTTAACCTGATCCCGACCATGCAGGGCGGCACGCACGTTAACGGCCTGCGTCAGGGCCTGCTCGACGCAATGCGTGAGTTCTGCGAATACCGCAATATCCTGCCGCGTGGCGTGAAGCTGTCGGCGGAAGATATCTGGGACCGCTGTGCCTATGTGCTGTCGGTCAAAATGCAGGATCCGCAGTTTGCCGGGCAAACCAAAGAGCGTTTGTCATCCCGTCAGTGCGCGGCCTTCGTGTCCGGTGTGGTGAAAGATGCCTTCAGCCTGTGGCTGAACCAGAATATCCAGACAGCAGAAATGCTGGCAGAAATGGCGATTTCCAGCGCCCAGCGTCGCCTGCGTGCGGCGAAAAAAGTGGTGCGTAAAAAGCTGACCAGCGGACCGGCGCTGCCGGGCAAACTGGCTGACTGTTCTGCCCAGGATCTTAACCGCACCGAGCTGTTCCTGGTGGAAGGGGACTCTGCGGGCGGCTCTGCCAAGCAGGCACGCGACCGTGAATATCAGGCGATCATGCCGCTTAAGGGTAAGATCCTCAACACCTGGGAAGTCTCCTCTGACGAGGTGCTGGCATCGCAGGAAGTGCATGATATTTCGGTGGCGATCGGTATCGATCCTGACAGTGACGATCTGAGCCAGCTGCGCTACGGCAAGATCTGTATCCTTGCGGATGCGGACTCCGATGGTCTGCACATTGCCACGCTGCTGTGCGCGCTGTTTGTGCGCCATTTCAGTACGCTGGTGAAAAATGGTCACGTCTATGTTGCCATGCCGCCGCTGTACCGTATCGACCTCGGTAAAGAGGTCTATTACGCGCTGGACGAAGAAGAGAAAGCGGGCATTCTTGAGCAGTTGAAGCGCAAGAAGGGCAAACCGAACGTGCAGCGCTTCAAAGGCCTGGGTGAGATGAACCCGCTTCAGCTGCGTGAAACCACGCTTGATCCAAACACGCGCCGTCTGGTGCAGCTCACCATCAGCGATGAGGATATCCAGCATACAATGGCTATCATGGACATGCTGCTGGCGAAGAAGCGCTCTGAAGACCGCCGTAACTGGTTACAGGAAAAAGGCGATATGGCTGAAATCGAAGTCTGATGAAGTCGGCCGGATAAACCTGTAAAAATGGCATAACCCTCTCAATTTTGATCTGTTGTGAAGTGTCAAAATTGAGAGGTTTTACAGGAATATGGAGCTTTTAAGCCGAAAAGAGTATGAGAAAGGGGGTGTTAGGGTGCATTATACGCGTCCACATAACACAGGAAATATTTATGGCTTATAATCAAAAACAACCTAAATCAAACGGTTTTCTCATCTCCATCGCCTGCCCTAAATGCAGTAAAAATTCCGACCATAGCGCTCCCAGAGTTCAAAAGAACAAAAACCTTCTTTGCCCATTCTGCAGTGTCCTCTTTACCCCTTCTGAACGTAAAATTTAAACCCAATTATCGACATTGAAGCCTGAGCCGGGTGTGATCTGTCTGTGATCAGGTCCGGCTGCCTTCATCAACCACGGGCACCCGGCCTGATCGTCCCGCACTATTGAAGCTGCGCCAGGTCGTGCTGAATATCACGACGACGGCCGCTGTCAGCAATTTCCCTTCCGGGCCGGTCCGGCGCCTGGAGCGCTTTTTCCAGATAGGTCTTTGCCAACGTTTTATTCCCCTGTTTCAGCTGGAAATCACCATAGAAATAGTTCGGGTCGATCCCCTCAGGATTGATCGCCAGGGCTTTTTTCAGCATCTCATCGGCTTTATCATTATCCCCAAAAGCAATCGGCCAGCCAGGCACCTGGTAATACAGCGCTCCCAGGCTGGTCCAGGCCGATCCCTGGAGTGCTGAGGGGTCAAGACGGATGGCTTTTTCCAGGCTGTCTCGTGCCTGTTTCACCAGACTCAGGGCGCCCAGCCCCCCTTTGGCTCCTGCCCAGCTGCTGTCGATAATGGCAGACCAGATCAGCAGGTTTGCCTGCTCCTTGCCCTGAACAGCCGATACCTGATGTGCTTGCTCGCTTAACGTGGTGAAACAGGCGATTTTTTGTTTCTCCAGCGTTTGATACTGGCAAACAGACCAACGTTGCTGCAAATCACTCAGCGATGGGGCTGCGTAGGATTGCGTCGGTAAATACAGCGTAAGAGCGGTCACTATCAGAGTCAGGCGCTTCATTTCACGGATCTCCCGGCATGTTGGCGAGCATAGCGATCGATCACTGACATTTTCTTGCTCAGAGCACGATCGACGATGGAGGGCAGCAAGGCATTGATTTTGACAAACAGCTTTTCAACAAAACCGAGACGCTGGCGTTTATGCTCTTTTTCCAGTGACAGGATAATTTTCTGCGCCACATATTCAGCGGTATCACTGCCGTTCCCCAGGGAGGCGTTCAGCGCGTTGGCCGCTTCGGTATTGAAACGGGTACGGGTGGCACGCGGGGCGACATACAGCACGGAAAGGCCGGATAAAGACAGCTCGCGGCCCAGTGCCTCAGAAAAACGGTGTAATGCCGCCTTGGTGGCACTGTAAATGCTATAGCCGGGATGCCCAATTTCACCCAGTATTGAACCAATATTCAGAATGATGCCACCGGCATTAAACTGGTGGCATAACCCTCTGGTCAGCAACAGTGGCAGTTCGACATTAACCCGTATCTGCTCGCGAATATCGCTGAATGACTGCTCTTCTAACAGGGCAAAACGGTTGGTTCCGGCATTGTTGATCAGTACATCAAGACGGGTATTTCCCCAAAATAACCGGGTCAGATCTTCAATGTCCTCGTCACTGTAGTGATTCACCACCACCACCGAATGATGTTCACTGTGAGGCAGTCGGGCGCACAGCGTATTGAGCGCAACGGCATCGCGGCCAACCAGCCAGAGTCTGGCCCCTTTTTCCGCCAGCGCCAGCGCCAGTGCCTGACCGATACCGCCGCTGGCGCCGGTGAGCAGGATATTTTTATTCTGCAGGTTCATACTCAGGCTCACTTAGCTGATTCAGCATCTCGCCATAGAGGGAATACACCCGGCGGGCAGTATGGATAATGGCTTCCTGATCGGCCGGATTGGTCACCCGATCCATCAGTGAGGCGAAAAATTTCAGATGTTCCAGATCCAGCGCGCCGTGAGAACGTAAATAACTTGTCGCATGCTCTGTCAGTCCCAGCGATTTTTCCAGGGCTTCGGCTATGGGGGTAGCTATCACCACGCTGGTCCCTTCCAGCACGTGAACCATGCCAAAGATACTCATTGGATTCACCCGTTCAATGCGGTGATAAAGGCTGGCAATCATCAGCTCAATGGGCTGCCGGGGCTGGCCGTGCCTGACCCGTTCCGCATCACCCCCACAGTGCGTAATATCGTTCAGGATCCACTCCTGATGGCCATACTCTTCCTCAATATATTCAGCCAGCGCGCCGCGTACCCACTCGTGTGAGGCCGGCAGCCGGCTACCTGCACACATTAATAGTGGCACCGTCTGGCTAACGTGATAATAGGCCTGTGTCAGAAAGGCGATATACATCTCCCGGGTGACGGCTCCCTGGCTGCAGTGGGCAATCACGGGTGATGAAAGCATTTTTTCACGTGCAGAAAAGGTCTGTTCCTGCAGAGTTTGGTAGAAGGACATTATGATGCCTCGCTGTATCTGAGAATTTGTTGATGGAGCAATGTCCAGATGGCATCACGTCGCGGTCGGCCATTCGGGGTTAATGCTTCTGGAGATGAAATTACCGCGGTAAAGAAGAGATGGTGCAGTCGGGCATAGTCAGGGAGCCGCTGTGATAGCGAATTTAACTGTTCGCGTGCTGCCTGTTCCATGCCTGGCATCGCGTCGACCAGGGCCACATTGCTGGCCATACCCTCGCCGAAAATCACCAGGCGACGCACGGCAGGGCATATCATGGCTTCTGCCTCGATCCATTCTGGTGAGAAATTACGGCCAAAGGCGGTGATTTGAACGTTTTTTCTGCGCCCGGTGATATGAAGGAACCCCTCATCATCCAGACGGGCGATATCTCCGGTTTGCACATCACCATCGGGGAGTGCGCCGTTGAGATAACCGAGTGCATTGGCCGGACTTTGCACCTCAAGCTGCCCCTCGCTATCCAGCACCAGACGAATACCTGGCAGCGGCTTACCGACGCTGCCTGTTTTTTCCTCACCGGGCAGGTTGAGCGTCACCACTGAACCACATTCAGACAACCCGTAGCCTTCATAAACCGGAAGTCCCTGCTGCTGCGCCAGAGCCAGCAGCACCGGTGAAATTTTGCCTCCCCCGGCGGCGACAAAGCGCAGGGAGGAGGTACTGGCTGGCTGGTGCTGATGTACCTGATAAAGCACGCGGATTAATTCGGGTACCAGCACCAGGCTGTGCGGTTGCCAGGCAGCCAGTGCTTCGGAGAAACGTACCGGGTTAAACTGGCTCGATCCCTCAAAACCAATCATGATCGGCGGCAGGATCACTGTTTCCACCCCTAAGCAGAGGGGGATATAGATGCCGCACAGGTTTTCCAGTAGGGTGCAAAGCGGCAATGTCACCAGATGGCGCTTAAGCTGAAGAGAGTGCATTTGCCTGGCTAGCGTTTCCGCGCTCCAGCTCAATCCTGCCTGGCTGAGGCAGACACCTTTCGGTTCTCCTGTGGTTCCAGAGGTGTAGGTGATTTTTGCCGTACCGGACGGCAGCTCAGGCACAGAGCGCAGCGGGCGTTGCTGTAAACCCCCCAGCGAAAACGCCGTGCTTGTCCAGCCTGTCAGCTTTTCTCCCCCGGCGATGGCATCCGCCCCGCTGGAGTCAAGTAGCCATGCCTGCTGTTCCCGTGAAAAAAAGGGGGGGGACAGGAATGCAGATAACGCCGCTGTACAGGCAGGCAAGATCGATAATCGCCCACTCAGGACCGTTATTGTGCGCGAGTGCCAGACGGCTGATATTGAGTGATGACAACTGCGCGGCTATGCTCACCACCGCCTCGCGATATTCGCGCCAGTTCCAGCTTCGGCTTTCTGTGGTGAGCGCTGGCAGTGTGGGGCACTCTTGCGCCCAACGGTCCAGCAGGGTTACAAGCATACTGAACTCCCGGGGGTCGACCAGGGGCAAGCAGGGAGTACCTTAAACAGGTTAAACAACAGGCTGTTCTGGCTCAGTGCCGCCATGCCTCTGGCCAGCTCTCCGGCCATGACCTGCGGTTGATACTGATAGTAACTGCCCCATTGCTGAGGATTATCAGCCAGCCGTTCAGGCCGTGCATCTGTCAGCAGCACGGGATTGAGCCGCAGACGGGAAAAGATATTGCGAATTTTGTGCGTACCGGTAAAAACAATATGCGTGAAGTGGTAGCGATTGAGCAGCAGGCAGACTGCGGCATACATCACGCGGGCAGACGCCCCGTCGCTGGCGGCGAAGTTACCCACTTCGACAATGGTATGGCGTGGTATCTCACCGGAAAAATGCATGGATATCAGTACGTCAGCAGGACGATCAAGGTATTGCTCAAGATATAAAGGTCCGGCCGAGGCCAGCCGGATCCCGCAGGCGGCGTTCTGTTTCCCCTGCGCATCCTGCAAGCTGAGTAGCCAGGGCATACATTCAGCCAGATGGGCATGATAGGTCTCGCGATATTTTTCACGAATGAAGTGGGCGGTAGCATTATTTTCCTCACTGCCGGTGCACCACTTCAGACTATAAGGTGATTGAATTATCATGGCCGAACCTCATCTTTAGTTATTCAATTTATGGTGTGAATGTCAGGTCTGCCTTAAATCTGCTTATTTATTTTGCTGTTGCTGAAAGGCTTTATTAATAAAAAGATGAAGTAATCCCATTGCACCGTGTGCGAAGAAATAAATTTCAATCAGGCTGGTCAGATTTTTGTGCCAGTGCATCAGGGACGACGCCAGCGGGTTTTGCGCTGCGTTGAGCAAGAACCACAGGGCGCCGGAAACCGATACCCCCAGCAGTGACAGCACGCCCAGCCCCTGAATGCTGGCAGCAATCCCGCCAGCATGGGCCTCTGGCAGTTGAAAGCGCATCAACGTTTTGACATCCGCAACAATTCCACTGATATCAAAGGTCGCCCAGGAGAAATAATATCTGGCCCCCCGAATATTCAGCATCCACGCCATCATAAAAATGCCGCAAAAAATAAGACCAAATCCGGAAATAATATGGAACCATGTGATGATGCTGGTCAGACCCTGCTCATCAATCGCTTCGCTCTCAATAAAGTTAGAATTAATGATTTGAGTTAAAATTAACAGCGCAACAATAATATGCATCATACGAAAAACCGGGCTTCCGGCATGGGGCAATGCGTTCCAGAGACGTGATTTCATTCATCTTCCCTCTAAAAATAGATTATCGGTAACTCAACCGTTATTGCATAAAGTGACAGAGAAAGATTAATTCAACCTTAATAACACCCAGTATGACTGGGGTTATCTGTCGTGGCAGTGAGTATGGCGCAGGAAGGGAGAGAGTGAACAACTTCTGGTAGACTGGCAGCGTCACCCGGACTCGTCGGGTGTTCTTTTCCAGCGGCAGGATAATCTTGTGAAAATCACCCTTGAAGAGCTGCGCGCGTGGGTTGTTGTGGTCGATACCGGTTCGATCACCGCTGCCGCAGAACAGCTTAACCAGACCACCTCAGGTATCAGCCGTGCGCTCAGCAGGCTGGAAAGCAAACTGCAAACCACGTTGCTGCACCGCACCACCCGCCGTATTGCGCTGACTGAAGAAGGGCAGATCTTTCTTGAACACGCGCGGCAGATCATCCGTTCAGTGGAAACCGCCGAAGAGCAGATCGCTCAGCGGCGCGAGATCCCGTCTGGTCGCCTGCGCGTCAATGCGGCCACGCCGTTTATGCTGCATGTGATTGTGCCGCTGATGCCGGAGTTTTCACGGCGTTATCCGCTGATCCAGCTGGAGTTGAATACCGATGAAGTGGTGATCGATCTGCTGGAACAGCAGACAGATATCGCGATCCGTATTGGCGAACTGCGTGATTCCACCCTGCATGCGCGTGCGCTGGGGTGCAGCAGGCTGCGGCTGATGGCCAGTCCGGCCTATCTGGAGGAACATGGTGTACCGCAAAGCGTGGCCGATATGGTCGCGAACCATCGGTTGCTGGGCTTCTGCAATCTCGAACAGCACAATATCTGGCCGGTATGGCGTGTGGAGGGGGAGCTTTTACAGATTAAACCGACGGTGATGGCATCAAGCGGGGAGACGTTGCGTCAACTGGCGGTGAACGGCATGGGCATTACCCGCGTGTCGGATTTTCTCAGCCGTGAGGATCTGGCTTCAGGTCGGCTGGTCCCGGTTCTGGAGGCCGAAACGCGTGAGATGCACCATCCGATCCATGCCGTGTATTATCGCAACAGCACGCTGTCGGCTCGGATCAGCTGCTTCCTGGATTTCCTCAGTGAGCAGTTCGCCAGTAAGACATTGTTATAGATGCCACAGGGGCTGACCTTCCGTTCCGGTCAGCCCGCTAACAGCAAAGGGCGGACCGGAAAAAAGGGTCCGCCCCTACGCGGGAACAAAGATGCCCCGCGTGCCTTTATCACGCCGGTTCCAGCACAAAGATCTTCACATCCACCACATCGTCTTTAATCGCGGTACGGTGTGCTTCCATATGGACAGCCTGTTGGTGCTGCTCAAGATGGCGCAGTGAGTCCCAGTGTTCCACCATAAAGATCGAGTCCGGTGAATGTTGCTTCCACGGCACCTGGGCTTTATGGTCAATCAACGCCTGATAGCTGCCGCAGCCTTCCTCATCCAGCACGGTGGGCGTTAGCTTTTCTATCGCACGTAAAACCGCAGTACGTCGGCCTGGCTTGATACAAATTTCAGCGATCACGGTCAGCATACTGTGTCCTTTTACTCGGTGTGTGAACCTTCAGTTAAGCAAAGATCGCGCTCAGATGAGTCCGATAGCGTGCAATATCGCCTTCAATATCCGGCTGTTTGATCACATCGTTACAGATAAAGGTCGGTAAACCGTCCATACCCAGGAACTGGTTCGCTTTATGGAAGTGCAGATACACGCCATCGACGCCGACGCCTTCAAAGAACTGTTCCGGGTCCGTGAACGCCTGTAATGGGGCATTCCAGGTCAGCGACAGCATATAGGTTTTACCCTGTAACAGACCGCCGGAGCCATATTTTTTCGCTGCATCAGAGCGGGTACGACCGTCGCTGGCATACAGTTTGCCGTGACCTTCGGTAAACACCTCATCGATATATTTTTTCAGCGTCCACGGCTCGCCCATCCACCAGCCTGGCATCTGGTAAATAATGGTATCGGCAGCGAGGTATTTTTCGATTTCATCAGTCACCACGTAACCGTCATCAAGTACGGTAACATCAACCTGGTGGCCTGCATCACGCAGGAAGCTGGCGGCGACGTTAGTCAGTGTGTGGTTCAGTTCGCCTTTTGAGTGGGCGAAGGCTTTACCGGCATCAATAATCAGGATCTGGCTCATTAATTTGTCTCAGCAGTGTGCAATGTCGGCGAGTGTACCCGACGCCAGAGTTGAGAAAAATGGTGTGTCGATCACAATACTATTGCGTTCTAAGCAACAATACGCGGCATTGATAATCACAACGAGAGAAATATGATGATAAAAACCGGGGCTATTGCCCTTCTGCTGGTGGCAGGAAGTGCCAGCGCACAGTCGCATCTTGATCGCGCTATGCAGAGTAAAACGTTGGTGGTGTGTACCACCGGAGACTACAAGCCTTACACCTATCTGCGTGCAGATGGCGGCTACGAAGGCATTGATATTTCGCTGGTGCAGTCGCTGGCAAAAAGCCTGGGTGCTGAGGTGAAGTGGGTGCCCACCACCTGGAAAACTCTGACGCCTGATTTTATCGGCAAGCAGTGTGACATTGCGCTGGGCGGTGTTTCAGTGACGCTGAAGCGTCAGCAGACGGCGTGGTTTGCCAATCCGCTGGATACCGACGGGAAAATCCCGCTGGTGCGCTGCGCGGATAAGAAGAAATACCGTACCGTTGAACAGATGAATAAACCGTCGGTACGTCTGATTGAACCGGCAGGCGGCACCAACGAAGCTTTTGTGCATGCCTATCTGCCAGAGGCTAACCTGACGCTGTTTCATGATAACGTGACGATTTTCCAGCAGCTGGTGGATAAGAAAGCGGATGTGATGATCACCGATGCCTCGGAAGCGCTGTATCAGCAGAAGCGTTATCCGTCGCTGTGCGCCATTAACCCGGAGAAGCCGTTACAGTACGGTGAGAAAGCGTGGATGCTGCCACGCGATGATATCAGCTGGAAGATGTACGTTGACCAGTGGCTGCATCTGAGTAAAGCCACCGGGGAATATCAGCAGATTGTGAAGCAGTGGTTAGCGGTGAAATAACGCTGGCCCGCAGGGCACGGGTATTGGCCTGGCCAATGTATTAAGGAATATATTAATACACTGGCCAATGCTCAACAATTCGCTGCTACACCCCATGCTGAACCATTGAACCCTGTGACAGACCCTTACCAGATAAGGTACTATCCTCGCCAAACATACCGTTCTCTGCGTTGTCAGGTTTGCGCATAGTTGACTATGGTCTGCACCCTCCGCCTTGATGACGGTATTTTGGCGCTGCGACGGGGCTACGACCCATTGCAGGGCACAGCCTTGCCCTTAACGCGCCGCGATGTGAGGAAAAAAGAACAATGACTGATCTGACGCAGGATGGTGCAGAGCGCCTTGCCCTGCATACCTTTACTGAGAATGCATACCTTAACTACTCCATGTACGTCATCATGGATCGTGCACTCCCTTATATTGGCGATGGCCTTAAACCCGTTCAGCGCCGCATTGTCTATGCGATGTCAGAACTGGGGCTGAGCAACAACGCTAAGTTCAAAAAATCCGCCCGTACCGTCGGTGATGTGCTGGGTAAATACCATCCACACGGCGACAGCGCCTGCTATGAAGCCATGGTGTTGATGGCGCAGCCGTTCTCCTACCGTTACCCGCTGGTCGATGGCCAGGGGAACTGGGGGGCACCGGATGATCCCAAATCTTTCGCCGCAATGCGTTACACCGAGTCACGTCTGTCGAAGTATGCTGAAGTGCTGCTGGGCGAACTCGGGCAGGGCACCGTTGATTACGTGCCCAACTTTGACGGCACCATGCAGGAGCCGTCGATGCTGCCGGCGCGCCTGCCGAATATCCTGCTGAATGGCACCACCGGGATTGCCGTGGGCATGGCAACCGACATTCCACCGCACAACCTGCGTGAAGTCGCCAAAGCGGCCATTACGCTGATCGACAGCCCGAAAACCACGCTGGATGAACTGCTCGACATCGTTCAGGGACCGGACTATCCGACGGAAGCGGAGATCATTACCCCGCGCAACGAAATACGTAAAATTTACCAGAGCGGTCGTGGCTCGGTGCGTATGCGTGCGGTATGGAAGAAAGAAGACGGTGACGTGGTGATCACGGCGCTGCCGCATCAGGTATCCGGCGCACGCGTACTGGAGCAGATTGCAGCCCAGATGCGTAACAAAAAGCTGCCGATGGTTGAAGATCTGCGCGATGAATCCAACCACGAAAACCCGACGCGTCTGGTGATCGTGCCGCGTTCCAACCGTGTGGATATGGAACAGGTGATGAACCACCTGTTTGCCACGACCGATCTTGAACGCAGCTACCGCATTAACCTGAACATGATCGGCCTGGATAACCGTCCGGCAGTGAAAAATCTGCTGGAAATCCTCAACGAATGGCTGGTGTTCCGTCGTGACACGGTACGTCGCCGTCTGAGCTTCCGTCTGGAAAAAGTGCAGAAACGTCTGCATATCCTCACCGGTTTGCTGGTGGCGTTCCTCAATATTGACGACGTGATCCATATCATTCGTACCGAAGATGAACCGAAGCCCGTATTAATGTCGCGCTTCGACATCTCTGAAATCCAGGCTGAAGCCATCCTTGAACTGAAACTCCGCCATCTCGCCAAACTGGAAGAGACGAAAATTCGCGGAGAGCAGGATGAGCTGGAAAAAGAGCGTGCGTATCTGGAAGGGCTTCTGGCCTCTGAACGCAAAATGAATACCCTGTTGAAGAAAGAGTTGCAGGCAGACAGCGATGCGTATGGCGACGATCGTCGTTCACCGCTGCGCGAGCGCGAAGAAGCGAAAGCCATCAGCGAAAGCGAACTGGTGCCGTCCGAGCCGGTGACGATTGTCCTGTCACAAAGCGGCTGGGTGCGCAGCGCCAAAGGCCATGATATTGACCCGACGGGCCTCAGCTACAAAGCGGGTGACAGCTTCCGTGCTGCCGCGCGTGGCAAGAGTAACCAGCCGGTGGCCTTTATCGACTCCACCGGGCGCAGCTATGCGCTCGATCCGATTACGCTGCCATCGGCGCGTGGTCAGGGTGAGCCGCTGACGGGTAAACTGACGCCGCCACCGGGTGCGGTGATTGAACAGGTGCTGATGGAGGAGGACGATCAGAAACTGCTGATGGCATCCGATGCGGGTTATGGCTTCGTCTGTACCTTCAGCGATCTGGTGTCACGTAACCGCGCGGGTAAAGCACTGCTGACCCTGCCAGCGAATGCCAAAGTGATGACGCCAATGGCGATCCACAGCAATGACGATCTGCTGCTGGCCATCACCACTGCCGGACGTATGTTGATGTTCCCGGTCGGTGACCTGCCGCAGCTGTCGAAAGGGAAGGGCAATAAAATTGTCTCCATCCCGTCGGCTCAGGCGGCCTCAGGTGAGGATAAGCTGGCCTGGCTGCTGCTGCTGACGCCACAGAGCGATATTACGCTGCACGTGGGTAAACGTAAGCTGACGCTGAAAGCGGCCGACCTGCAGAAGTTCCGAGCCGAGCGTGGCCGTCGTGGCACGCTGTTGCCGCGTGGTTTACAGCGTATTGACCGGGTAGACGTTGACGGCCCGGTTCGCGCAGCACCAACGGATGACAGCGAAGAGTAATCCGCCGATCTGGCCCGCTCGTTGTCGGCGGGCCAGACCCGGGTTTATCTCCAAAAAATATAATAAGCATGAGTACACAGGGATCTGTCCGGTGTGTGACCTGCAAGTAAAAACGAGGTAGTGATGCTTTCTCTTCTGCGTATCATCATCGTGGTGATGTATTCGATTCTGTTGTGTGTTTTTGGCTGTATCTACTGCTGTCTGTTCCGGCCGCGCGATCCGCGCCATGTCGCCACGTTTGGTCATCTGTTTGGTCGTCTGGCGCCCATCTTTGGTCTGAAGGTGGAGCTGCGTAAACCAGAGGGAGCTGAAAACTACCCGAATGCGATCTATATCTGTAACCATCAGAACAACTACGACATGATCACGGCAGCAAGCATGGTGCAGCCGACGACGGTCACTGTCGGGAAACGCAGCCTGCTGTGGGTGCCTTTCTTCGGCCTGCTCTACTGGCTGACGGGTAACCTGCTCATTGACCGTGATAACCGCGCCAAAGCGCACGGCACCATTGGCGAGCTGGTGGATCAGTTTAAACGTAAGCGCATCTCCTTCTGGATGTTCCCTGAAGGGACGCGCAGTCGTGGTCGTGGCCTGCTGCCGTTCAAAACCGGTGCTTTCCATGCTGCCGTTGCTGCGGGCGTACCGATCATTCCGGTGGTGGTGTCCAATACACACGGAAAAATCAAACTGAACCGGTTGAAGAATGGCCTGGCGATTGTGGAAATGCTGCCGCCGGTCGATACCCAGGCGTTTGCTGACCAGTCTGTGCGTAAGCTGGCGACACACTGCCGCGAACTGATGGCGGCTAAGCTGGATGAGTTAAATGCCGAAGTCGCCGCACGCGAAGCGTCAGGTAATCTATAAGTTAACGAAGTGGCCGGTGATCCGGCCGCGCTGTCCTCCCCCTGGCGACAGCACATCACGCGGAAACACAGCCCGCGCATAATGATAAAAAATGGAATAGGGTCGCTGCGGCGGCCGTTTTTTGACTTACGGAGTGGGTATGTCTTTTAGTCGTCGTCAGTTTATTCAAGCCTCAGGCATTGCCCTCTGTGCTTCCACTCTTCCTTTCAGTGCCCGCGCCGCAGGTGCCGGGCAGGGCAATCCGTTGCCGGTTCCGCCGCTGATCGAGTCACGTCGCGGGCAGCCGCTGTTCCTGACGCTGCAACGCAGCCACTGGGCCTTTAACGGCAGCAATAAAGTGCCGGTATGGGGAATGAATGGTCTCTATCTTGGCCCGACGGTACGCGTCTGGAACGGCGATGACGTCAAGCTGATCTACAGCAACCGTCTGGCAGAACCGGTGTCGATGACGGTAAGCGGCTTACAGGTGCCGGGTGTGCTGATGGGCGGCGCGGCGCGCATGATGTCGCCGGGCGTTGACTGGGCGCCGGTGGTGCCGATCCGTCAGGCGGCTTCGACGTGCTGGTATCACGCCAATACGCCTAATCGCATGGCGCCGCATGTTTACAACGGCCTGGCCGGGATGTGGCTGGTGGAGGATGAAGTGAGTAAGTCCTTACCTATCCCCAACCACTACGGTGTGGACGATTTCCCATTGATTATTCAGGACAAACGTCTGGATAATTTTGGTGCCCCGGAATATGACCCACCGGGCAATGGCGGGTTTATTGGCGATACGCTGCTGGTGAATGGCGTACAGAATCCGTATCTTGAAGTCTCCCGAGGCTGGGTGCGTCTGCGCCTGCTCAATGCCTCTAACGCCCGCCGCTATCAGCTGCGCATGAGTGACAGTCGTCCGTTCAACGTGATTGCCAGCGATCAGGGTTTCCTGCCGGCACCGGTGGCGGTTGACCAGCTGTCGCTGGCGCCTGGCGAACGACGTGAAATCCTCGTGGATATGTCCCAGGGCGATGAAGTCTCGATTACCGCCGGGGAAGCCGCCGGGATTGTTGACCGTCTGCGCGGTTTCTTTGAACCCTCGACGATTCTGACCTCAACGTTGATCCTGACCCTGCGTCCAACCGGGCTGCTGCCGTTAGTGACCGACAACTTGCCGATGCGTCTGCTGGCCGATCAGATGATTGAGGGCGCCGTCAGCCGCACGCGTGAATTCCGTTTAGGGGATTCCATGCCGGGCATTAACGGTGCGCTGTGGGACATGACCCGCATTGACGTGCAGGCACAGCAGGGCAGTTTTGAGCGCTGGATTATTCATGCAGATACGCCGCAGGCGCTGCATATTCAGGGCGTAATGTTCCTGATCAAGAACGTCAATGGCGCACAGCCGATGGCAGAAGATCGCGGCTGGAAAGATACGCTATGGGTGGATGGCGACGTCGAGCTGTTCGTTTCCTTTACGCAGGCATCGTCAGAACATTTCCCGTTTACCTATTACAGTCAGACGCTGGAGATGGCGGATCGCGGCACGGCGGGGCAGCTGGCGGTCAATCCATCGGTGCAGGTGGGGTAATCTCCACCTGGCGTAGGGGTCGATCATTTTTTGCGATCGACCCGTACGACGATTCTAATTCAATTCATCCGGGTCCGGTCCCAGCCGGTTCCCCTGATCCAGCGCGGCAATATCACTGATTTCGGTTTTCTGTAACCGGAAGTCAAACACCTTGAAATTCTCCTCAATGCGTGACGGTGTGACCGATTTCGGGATCACCACCAGCCCACTGTCCAGATGCCAGCGGATGACAATCTGCGCCGGAGTTTTGTCGTACTTCTTCGCCAGCTGCTTAATCACATCCTGATCGAACACCCCTTTACCGCCCTGTGCCAGCGGGCTCCAGGATTCAGTCTGGATCTGATGCAGCGCATTCCACGCATGCAGGGTTCGCTGTTGCAACATCGGGTGCAGCTCAACCTGGTTAATCACCGGGCGGACACCTGTCTCATCCAGCAGGCGCTTCAGATGCGGCTCGTTGAAATTACACACGCCAATACTTCTCGTCAGCCCCTGCTTTTGCAGCTCAATCATCGCCTGCCAGGCTGCAACAAAGTTGTTCTTACCCGGACAAGGCCAGTGCATCAGATAGAGGTCCACGCTCTCCAGCTGCAATTTCTTCAGGCTGGTTTCCAGCGCCTGTGGGGCGTTGAGCTGGTCGTCATTCCACAGTTTGGTGGTCACGAAGATATCATCGCGGGCGACGTCGGTTTCCTGCAACGCCTGCCCAATACCTTCCTCATTTTTATAAATCGCGGCGGTATCAATAGAACGATAACCGACGGATAACGCCTTAACAGCGGCGGCTCGTGCCTCATCAATGCTGGCCTGCCAGACACCCAGTCCGAGCTGCGGCATCATATTGCCATCGTGCAGTTTAATGATTGGTTGATCTGCCATGTTATCTCCTTATCAGCGAGTGAACCGGTGCGCGGGCACCGGTTGATGGCTCTAAGTCTAGTCGATGCAGCGATAACGGGAGGGGGATTAAAGGGCATCCAGATAAATCTGACGGCTGATGTCCAGCGTAATGTCCTGGCGTTCACCCAATGCAGTCAGGCCTTTTTCTTCCAGCTTATTCAGCAGTTGCGGAATCGAAGAACCGTCGAGCTGGTAATCGCTAAAGCGGGTCGGCACGCCCATCTGCTCGAAGAAGCGGCGGGTGGCGGCAATCGCGCCATCGATGCGCTGATCGTCGCTGCCGTCGTGCAGGTCCCAGATGCGTGCGGCAAACTGCAACAGCTTCTCACGCTTGGTATCACGCTTAACGTTCATTAACGAAGGCAGCACAATCGCCAGCGTCTGGGCATGATCCAGCCCGTGCAGCGCGGTCAGTTCGTGGCCGAGCATATGGGTCGCCCAGTCCTGCGGCACCCCGGCACCAATCAGGCCGTTCAGGGCCATTGTGGCACTCCACATCACATTGGCACGCACAGCGTAATTTTCCGGCTCCGCCAGCGCTTTCGGGCCTTCTTCAACCAGCGTCAGCAGCAGGCCCTCGGCGAAACGATCCTGCACCCGGGCATCCACCGGGTAAGTCAGGTACTGCTCAATGGTATGCACAAAGGCATCGACCACGCCGTTAGCAATCTGACGCGGTGGCAGGCTGTAGGTGTAAACCGGGTCGAGCACGGCGAAGCGCGGGAACACATGATTACTGCGGAACGCCTGCTTATCGTGGGTTGAACGGCGGGTGATCACCGCGCTGCGGTTCGATTCCGATCCGGTCGCGGGCAGCGTGAGCACCGAGCCAATCGGTAGCGCTTTCTCGATCTCCGCGCCGCCGGTTTCCAGGATGTGCCACGGGTCCTGCGGGTAGAAGGCGGCTGCGGCAATAAACTTGGTGCCGTCCAGCACCGAACCGCCGCCCACCGCCAGCAGGAAGGTGATGTTTTCACGTTTAACCACGTCAACGGCCTGCATCAACGTTTCGAAGCTGGGGTTCGGTTCAATGCCGCCAAACTCCTGCACATCGAAGCCTTCCAGCGCACTGTACACCTGATCCATTACGCCATTTTTCTTCACGCTGCCGCCACCGAAGGTGATCAGCACTTTACTGTCAGCCGGAATTTCAGCCGCTAAATGGGCGATCTGCCCCTGACCAAACAGAATACGGGTGGGTGTATGCAGTAAAAAATTATTCATCGGTGACAGTCCTGGTGAGTGGGGCATTGTCTGAAGAGTGGCTTTAATTGTCACCACAAGGCGCGGTTTGCTCAATGCACATTCCTGCCTGTTTCTTGCCTGATCCTCCAAAGGGCTGGAGAAACGACAGAGTGCGGGCGATGATAGCGCCGGGTTTCATTCGGTAAACGGGGATCAATAATGGATCGACAGGCAATCTGCGCCCGACTGGCGCAACAGGTCATCGGCCTGGTGACAAGTGATAAAGGCCAGCTGGCGCCGGTGCCCGGCATCAGTCTGATTTACGCTGACCGCTACTGGTCGCGCCAGCCGGTGATGTACCAGCCCGCGATTGTGATCCTGTTCCAGGGGCAGAAAACCGGCTACCTCGGCAACAGCGTATTTCAGTATGACGCCACCAAGTACCTGATGCTGACCGTGCCGCTGCCGTTTGAGTGCGAAACCTTTGCCACGCCGGAGCTGCCGCTGGCCGGGCTATCGCTGCGCGTGGATGCGCTGAAACTCCAGGATCTGCTGATTGATATCGGTGAAGACGATGGCTTCCACCCGGAACCGCAAACGCGCGGCATCCACTCGGCGCTGCTGACGGAAGAGATGCTGTGTGCCACCGAACGCCTGCTGGACGTCATGAGCCACCCGCGCGATGCCCGCGTGCTGGGGCCGCAGATTGTGCGTGAAATCCTCTACCACGTGCTGCAAGGGCCGTGCGGCGGCGCGCTGCTGGCGCTGGTCAGTCGTCAAACGCAGTTCAGCCAGATTGCCCGTGCGCTGCGGCGTATTGAGCACCATTTTACCGACAGCCTGAGCGTCGACCTGCTGGCTGCAGAAGCCAATATGAGCGTTTCAGCGTTTCATCATAACTTCAAAGCGGTCACCAGCACCTCGCCGTTGCAGTATCTGAAAAGCTATCGCCTGCACCAGGCGCGGATGATGATGTTGCAGGAAGGCATGAAGGCCAGCGTGGCCGCCATCAAGGTCGGTTATGAGAGTCCGTCGCAGTTTTCACGCGAATTTAAGCGCTATTTTGGCGTCACACCAGGCGAAGAGATGACCCGGATGCGCCAGGCGGGGTAGCCGACAGATCCGGCAGGGGGCATTATATCAAAGGTTTACGGGCCAAAAAAACAACAACACATTGATAAATAGTAAGAAAATCTAAATAAAATAAATTATTGAGAAGATACTTAAAAAGCCATATATTGGCCGCGTTTTATGCAGGGTACCCATTTACTTTACTTCAATTAATTCAACTGCGGCGTGACTGACACCCCCGGTTGTAGGAGAGATATGATGACGGATAAAGTCCGTATTGATGCTTTAGATGCCAAATCTTTTGATGGAAACAATGAGACCTATTTGGCCAGACAGGCCGAGTTTGAATCTAATGTAAGGAGCTATCCGCGCAAATTGCCGTTTGCAATTGCGAAAGCTCAGGGTGTTTGGATTACGGATGTTGAGAATAATCAATATCTTGACTGCCTTGCTGGCGCGGGAACGCTGGCCCTTGGACACAACCATCCGGACGTTTTACAGAGCATCCAGAATGTCATTACCAGCGGCTTGCCGTTACATACTCTAGACCTGACCACGCCGTTGAAAGATCAGTTCTCAGAATACCTGCTGTCATTACTGCCAGGCCAGGGTAAAGAGTACTGCCTGCAGTTCACCGGCCCTTCCGGTGCCGATGCAGTAGAAGCCGCGCTGAAGCTGGCGAAAAAAGTCACCGGTCGTGCCGGTGTGATCAGCTTCTCCGGCGGCTATCACGGTATGACCCACGGCGCGCTGTCTGTGACGGGTAACCTGTCACCGAAAGAAGCGGTCGATGGCATGATGCCAGAAGTGCAGTTTATGCCTTACCCACATCTGTACCGCTGCCCGCTGGGCATTGGCGGTGATGCTGGCGTGAAAGCATTAACCTACTACTTCGAAAACCTGATCAACGATGTTGAGAGCGGCGTGCGCAAACCTGCTGCCGTGATCCTCGAAGCCGTTCAGGGCGAAGGCGGGGTGAACCCGGCACCGGTTGAGTGGCTGCAACGCATCCGCAAAGTGACCGAAGAGCACGGCATTCTGCTGATCATCGATGAAGTTCAGGCTGGTTTCTGCCGTACCGGTAAACAGTTTGCCTTCGAACACGCCGGCATTCAGCCGGACATCATCGTGATGTCTAAAGCGGTTGGCGGCGGTCTGCCACTGGCAGTGCTGGGCATTAAGAAGAAATTCGATGCCTGGTCCCCTGGCCACCACACCGGCACCTTCCGTGGCAACCAGCTGGCGATGGCAACCGGCCTGACCACGCTGAAGATCCTGAAAAATAACAACGTTGCCGATAAAGTGGCCGCGCAGGGCGAGTGGCTGAAAGGCAAACTGGCCGAGCTGCAAACGCGCTATCCGGCAATCGGTCACATTCGTGGCCTGGGCCTGATGATCGGTATCGAATTAGTGAAGCCGCAGGAAGCGCCAGATCATATGGGTTGCTACCCGGCTGATGGCGAACTGTCTGCGCTGATCCAGAAAAAATGCTTCGAAAACGGTCTGATCCTGGAGCGTGGTGGTCGTAACGGTTGTGTGCTGCGTCTGCTGCCATCCCTGTTGATCACCAATGAAGAGCTGGGTATTTTCCTGGATAAATTTGAACACGCCCTGCTGTCTGCTGGCGTTAAACAGTCTTAACTGGAGTAAGTTGATGTCCCGGTTAAACCCGATTCTGGCCGCCTCGGTGCAAAGCACCGATGCGTACCAGCAAGCGATCAAACAGACCAGCGAAGCCGTGGTTACGTGGCTGCAACAGCCTGAAATGTATCAGGGTAAAAGTGTTGCTGAGCTGCGCGAACGTATCCAGCTGGACTTTACCTCTCAGGGCCTGGGCAACCAGGCCGCCATTGAGCGTGCGGTTGAGTTCTTCCTGAAAGACAGCCTGTCGGTGCATCACCCGCAGTGCGTGGCTCACCTGCATTGCCCAAGCCTGGTGGTGAGCCAGGCGGCTGAAGTCCTGATCAATGCCACCAACCAGAGCATGGACTCCTGGGATCAAAGCCCGTCAGCCACCATCATTGAGATGAAGCTGATTGAATGGCTGCGCACCCAGGTTGGCTATCAGGCAGGAGATGCAGGCGTGTTCACCAGCGGCGGCACCCAGAGCAATCTGATGGGCCTGATGCTGGCACGTGATGCGTTCTTTGCGGCACAGGGGCACTCCGTTCAACAGGATGGTCTGCCCGGCGATCTGAGCAAGATCAAAGTGCTGTGTTCTGAGAATGCGCACTTCTCCGTGCAGAAAAACATGGCGCTGATGGGGCTGGGTTACCGTTCCGTGACGCTGGTGAAAACCGACCGCTTTGCGCGGATGGACATCAACGACCTGGCCGAGAAAGTCGCGCAGGCGCAGGCTAACGGCGAGCAGATTCTGGCGATTGTCGCAACAGCAGGCACCACCGATGCGGGCGCTATCGACCCGTTACCGGCGATTGCTGCACTGGCCGCGCAACACAATATCTGGGTACACGTGGATGCGGCATGGGGCGGCGCACTGTTGCTGTCTGAGAAATACCGCGACTACCTGGACGGCATTGAGCTGGTGGATTCCATTACCCTGGACTTCCACAAACAGTTCTTCCAGACCATCAGCTGCGGAGCCTTCCTGTTGAAAGACGCCCGTCACTATGAGCTGATGCGCTACCAGGCGGCTTACCTGAACTCTGAGTTCGACGAAGCGCAGGGCGTGCCGAATCTGGTGTCCAAATCCTTGCAGACCACTCGCCGTTTTGATGCGTTAAAACTGTGGATGGGCCTGGAAGCATTAGGTCAGCAGCAGTACGCGGAAATCATCGATCACGGTGTGACGCTGGCACAAGAGGTGGCGCAGTATGTCTCTGAGCAGCCATCACTGGAGCTGGTGATGCAGCCGCAGCTGGCGAGCGTCTTGTTCCGCTATCGTCCGGCGTCGCTGGCGACTGCCGATGACGCAGCGATTGCCCTGATCAACCAGAAAATTGGTGATGCTTTGCTGGATTCGGGCCGTGCCAACGTGGGTGTGACGGAATCGGACGGGGTAACCTGCCTGAAGATGACGTTACTGAACCCAACGGTTACCTTACAGGATATTAAAGTCCTGCTGGCGCTGGTCGAAAAGACGGCTGAACAGCTGTAACACGCCGTATCACGGGGAAGAGCACACGCTGTTGCCCCGTTGATCAAAAAGCCCGGTTTTACCGGGCTTTTTTGCCTTTTACCACCAGTGCAATACTGCCGATTAAGCCAATGGATAGCATCACCAGCGGCAGTACCATCAGGCAGGCCATCACCTGATCTTCATGGCGTTTAATAAACGGCACCTGACTGATGCTGTAGCCAAAGCCCACCAGAATCGTGACCCAAAGCAGACCGCTCAGCCAGTTAAATAGCTGAAAACGGGTACTCTTCAGGCCTGAAATCCCCGCCAGCGTTGGCAGGATTGTGCGTACAAAAGCCAGAAAACGCCCGACCAGCAATGCCATCAAACCGTGACGATTAAACAGATGCCATGCGCGCTGATGATATTGTGCGGGCAGATGCAGTAACCAGCCTTTAACCAGCCGGGTATTCCCCAGCCAGCGTCCCTGAATATAACCCAGCCAGCAGCCCAGGCTGGCGGCCGTGGTCAGAATCAGCAGTGTCGGAATAAACGTCATCACGCCTTTGGCGATCATGGCGCCCGCCAGGAGCAGCAGGCTGTCACCCGGTAAAAAGGCGGCGGGCAGCAGGCCATTTTCTAAGAACAGCGTCAGGAACATAATCCCGTAAACGATCCAAATCACATCCGGATTGGCCAGCGCGGCAAAATCCTGATGCCAGAGCGCCGAAACAATCTCATGTAATACACCCATATCCAGCCTTTATTCTTATTTGGCGCAATGAAAACTTCGTGGGCTAGTGTAACTGGAAATACGCCCCGACACCTTGATCAAAGGCGCGAACCCGCTACGCCATTGATCAATTGTTGAGGATCGCCGGGCTTACTCGCTTAACCGGGCAAAACCTGCGGCCAGGTCGTCAATCAGATCGTCCACGCTTTCCAGCCCGATATGCAGACGCACCAGCGTACCGGTGAAATTCACACCGCCAGCCGGACGGATCGCGGCGAGTTCTTCCGGCTGGTTAGCCAGAATCAATGACTCATAGCCGCCCCAGGAGTACGCCATGCTGAAGTGGCTGAAGTGGTCGAGGTAATGTGCCAGCTGCGTATCGCTCAGCTTTTCCTTCAGTATGAAGGAGAACAGGCCGCTGCTGCCGGTGAAATCACGCTTCCAGAATGCATGGCCTTTACACTGTGGCAGCGCCGGGTGATTGACCCGCGCCACTTCAGGGCGCTCTGCCAGCCAGTGTGCCACGCGCAGGCTGCTCTCTTGATGCTGGCGCAGGCGCACCGCCAGGGTACGCAGGCCACGGCTGGCCATATAGGCGGTATCGGCATCGACCATTTGTCCCATCAGATAGGAGTTTTCCCGCAGCTGTTCCCAGCAGCGGGCATTCGCCACGGCGGTGCCGATCATGGCATCGGAATGCCCAATCAGATATTTGGTGCCCGCCTGAATGGAGATATCCACGCCAAAATCCAGCGCACGGAACAGAATGCCTGCGCCCCAGGTATTGTCGATCATAATGATCGCGTCGGGGGCTTTGCTGCGGATTGCTGCAACGATGGCCGGAACATCCTGCACTTCCATGGTGATAGACGCCGGAGACTCCAGGAATACCACGCGCGTGTTGGGCTGCACTTTTTCAGCGATTTCACTGCCGATGGAGTGATCAAACCAGGTGGTGGTCACATTCATTTTACTGAGGATTTTGGTGCAGAAATCCTGCGTCGGTTCATAAACGCTGCCGCTCATCAGCACGTTATCCCCGGCGGAAACAAAAGCGAGGATCGCATTGGCGACGGCGGCCGCACCGCAAGGGTAGAGCGCACAGCCTGCACCGCCTTCCAGTTCGGTCATCGCCTCCTGCAATGAAAAGTGGGTCAGGGTGCCACGGCGTCCGTAAAACAGCTCGCCGTCTGCCCGCCCGGCGGTGGCACGTTTTTTGTCGGCGACCGTATCGAAGACCAGTGAAGAAGCACGCTGAATCACCGTGTTAACTGACCCCTGAGTGTAACGTTTGCTGCGTCCTGCACGAATCAGTGCTGTTTCAATTTTGTCGCTGCTCATAAAAATCCTGTGTCATTTTCACCCTTTTTTAAACGTTAACACGGCAGCCGTTCAGGGGGTATTCGACAGGCGCATAAGTGATGAAAATTCACCATCAGTGCGAAAGCAGGTTCCGGTAATCAACAAAGTGAACAATAAATGCCCAGGAAGTTGTAAATAGTAATGAGAACTACTATCAATTCCCCGCTGTTTTGGTATGATTTGCGATAGATTTTTTCGCTATCAGCAATTGACGTTGGAGACACAGCGTGACAAATGATTTGATGCAGATGGACCTGTCCGTCTGGGGCATGTATCAGCATGCAGACATCGTGGTTAAAGCGGTGATGATTGGTCTTCTGTTGGCATCCGTTGTCACCTGGGCTATTTTCTTCAGCAAAAGTCTTGAGCTGAGCGGCGCGCGTAAGCGTCTGAAGCGTGAACAACAGCTGCTGGCTAACGTGCGTTCGCTGGAAGAAGCCTCTCAGGTATGTGAAAGCTTTAAAGGTCAGAGCCTGAGCACGCTGCTGGTGAAAGAAGCGGAAAACGAGCTGGAACTGTCAGCCGGTTCTGACGACAACACCGGCATTAAAGAGCGTACCGGTTTCCGCCTCGAGCGTCGCGTTGCGGCTTTCAGCCGTCATGCGGGTCGCGGTAACGGCTTCCTTGCTACCATCGGTGCGATTGCGCCGTTTGTCGGTCTGTTTGGTACGGTATGGGGCATCATGAACAGCTTCATCGGCATTGCAAAAACGCAGACCACTAATCTGGCCGTTGTGGCTCCCGGTATTGCTGAAGCGCTGCTCGCAACGGCTATCGGCCTGGTTGCGGCTATCCCTGCGGTGGTTATCTATAACATCTTTGCCCGTATGATCGGCAACTACAAAGCCTCACTGGGCGATGTGGCGGCACAGGTTCTGCTGTTGCAGAGTCGCGACCTTGACCTCGCTGCCAGCGAAGGTGCCCATCGCGTTCAGTCTGCGCAGAAACTGCGGGTAGGTTAAGCATTATGGCAATGCGATTAAACGAAGATCTCGATAGCAACGGTGAAATGCACGAAATCAACGTGACGCCGTTTATCGACGTCATGCTGGTGCTGCTGATTATCTTTATGGTCGCCGCGCCACTTGCCACCGTTGACGTGCGCGTTAATCTGCCTGCATCCACCAGCTCGCCGCAGCCGCGTCCTGAAAAACCGGTGTATCTGTCGATCAAAGCTGACCGTCAGCTGTTTATCGGTAACGATGCCGTCACGCAGGAAACGCTGGTCGATACGCTGATAAAGCAGACCGAAGGCAAGAAAGACACCACCATTTTCTTCCAGGCGGATAAGTCGGTCGATTATGAAACTCTGATGGGCGTGATGGACAAACTGCGCCAGGCCGGGTATCTGAAGATTGGTCTGATGGGCATGGAAAGCGTCAGTAAATAATCCCGCAGGGGCGACGACCCAGGTCAACGTCAACACCCAACCCGAAAACAACTCAGGGCGCGTAGGGGCAGACCCTTTTTTTCGGTCTGCCCGTGATGTTGAGTAGGGTGCCGACCCGGCGTTACGG
>NZ_JBJGXA010000041.1:0-8589 GCF_045107195.1 Erwinia sp. AnSW2-5 | reverse complement strand
AGCCAGGCCTTCAGCCGGTCGTAACCGGCTCTCGCCCCGGCGGCCCGCTGCGGGCTGTCCGGCGGCAGCGCGGCGAGCACCCCGAGCGCCTGCGCCAGCGCGGCGTTCGCCGGGTCGCGCAGCAGGCGGTGGTTCGCCACGCCGTACCAAGGCATCATCGCCTCCAGCAGCGGCGCGTGGTGGTCCAGGCCGAAGCGGCGGTACCAGGGCGCGCCGTCCTGATGCCAGTGCTTCAGCAGCCCGGCGTCGTTGCGCAGCGCGTGCAGGTCAGCCAGCTGCCGGTCGGAGACCTCAGCCGTCTGCACCAGGGCGCGGGCCTGCTGCGCCACGCTGACAATCTGCTGGCGGTTGAGGGCAAAGGAGAGCAGCATCCCCGCGCCCCACAGGCCCATTGCCGCCATCAGCGTCCAGGCCAGCGTCTGCTGCCAGGGCAGCCCGACGCGGCGGCCGCGCAGGCGGGTGCAGTCATTCACCACGCCCTGCCAGGTCGCGGGCAGCGTCAGGGCGTGACGCGGCAGCGCGGTGTCATGGGAGGATGGCGCACCCTTCTCCGCCAGGCTGAACATCAGCCCGCGCAGGACAACGCGCTGCTGCGCGGCGTGCAGCCACGGGGTGAGCTGCTCCTGCCAGCGTTCGCTGCCGCCCTGCGCCAGCCGCTGCCCGAGGCGCAGCAGAAAATCATGCTTCGCGGGCGGCATCGTCGCCCACGACCAGAAGCAGGCGCACTTTGCGGCGCCAGAAAGGGCCGTAGCGGGAGCGGAGGTGTTTTTTTAGCGGTGAGGAGAAGTGCTGAGGCACCGTCCTGCTGCTGGACGCTTTCTTTTCCAACCCTGGGCTTTGTTTCACACGGTTGATGATCCACAGCTGAATAGCCAGAAAGGCTAGCATGATCAAACATGCCAGCACCGTCCAGATAATGCCGCAGACGATCAGTATTGAGCGGATGACCGGCCATTCGGTTGACGCGTTCTCAACAAAAAACCAGTATCCCAACCCTGCAAGCAGAATAAGCAGGGTGATTGCCGCCACAGCAAGCACACCGGTAAATGCCGCTGAGATGCTTTTATTTTGTTGTCGGGCTTTGTCCTTTTCCATAAGGCTTAACCATTCCAAGTGCAAGTGGGTGTTGAGGATCGGTCGCTAACCAGCCGCAGGGGTGCTGTTGATGCCGTGCGTGGAGTGCCGCCAGAGAGATAACGACCGGTAGCTGCATGTCTCCCACATCGCCCCAGTAACTGTCCTGCAGATGATGCGTGACATTCCAGCCGGTTTCAGCCAGCTGCGGCAGATCGGGATGTGAAAACAGAACACAGGCATCCGGGGCATCGTCGAGGGCACTTTGCTTCAGGGCGCGTTGGCAAACCTCTTTGAGTGCATCATGAGTCGATGCAGAAAACACTTCGCCACGCGGCATAACAACCGGGCCATCCGCCGCTACCCGCCAAAGCACCGCGGACTCACCGGCGGGTAACCGATGGCCAGAAGACGCGGCACAGGACTGGCATCCGGCCAGCAAAAATTGCCTGGTCTTATCCTGTCGTAACCGTGCCGCGATGTGCGAGAGCGTCTCTTCACCGTTCCAGATTTCAGGTTCTGGGGGTAGCGCCACCTCAGGAAAGGTGGCGTTCATCTGTGAAACAAATGCCTGCCAGCCGGGTTCACTACCCAGCCAAAAAACGCCGGAAAAAGTGCTTACCGGTTCACTCTGTTCCTGGTGCCATAACAGCACCAGTGAACGCGCCAGCTGCTGCTCACGCGCTGTTACATCACTGGAGAACGTGCGGGCAATACGCAGGGCTTTACCACTGGCTTCCTGCTGCATCTCCGGCGGGCGCTGTTCGCGACTCAGTACGAGCTTCCAGTCTGATTCGTCACTGCCCGCCGGCCCTATCAGCAGGATGTCACGCAGTGCCAGCGTGCTTTGGTGCGCTTCCCACCACAGATGATGTTCACGATCCACGGCCTGCTGCCAGGTTGTGGCGTGATGCCACGAGGCGCGGTAATACACCAAACGGCACAGCCACAGCAGGCCGGTGATAGCCAGAGCGAGCAGCATCAGCGTGAAAATCATGCTGCTGTCCTCCTCTCCCTTTCGTAACAGCGCCGCGCCCCCACCTGCCAGTAACGTCAGCAGCGCTCCCACCGCCAGCCACTTCTTGCTGGCGGGCGGGTTTGCAGTCTTCCAGACCGGGAACTCGGGTAACGCTCTCACTGCGCAATACCACAGTCGGGAAACGAGCTGACCAGCGTGCAGCCACAGGCACAGCGATGCCCGTGCAGTGCAACAGGCTTACCGTCAACCTTCGACAGTTCGCTGCCTTCACTGATGGTGGTCATCCCGTGCTTGTTGCACTTGACCGGGTCCCCCTTTGCGGCAATGCCCTTACCAAAGCAGAGGTAGTGCCCCGCCAGCACTTTACCGCCGTACTCCCGCAGAGTGTCTCCCTCGCGAATGATCTTTTTCATCAGGTTCCCTCCTTTATTATACGGTGATAACCGACTGCGCTTTTTCCAGCCAGCCGGACTGAATGGCAGATTTCGCCATCTCCAGCCGTTGTGCCGCGATCGCCACTTTTTGCTGCGCCACCACCTCACCCGGTTCCGTTGTGAATGCCTTCAGCAGCGCCGCGCCCGGCAGCATCGGGATGGGCTTGCCGGAAAGAATATCCACCGCCTGGGTTTCCAGCGACAGCGCGCCGAACATGCCCGCCGCGCCGAGCAGCTTGTCCGTGACCTTTTTCTGTTTGATGATAAACGCCACGCCACCGACCAGCGTGGCCGCGCCCACCACTGCACCGGCGATCATCAGCGGCGACAGCGGTTTATTACTTTTCTTACCGAAATAGACCATGCGGTAGCGGAAGTAGCCGCCCCAGGGTTCACGGGCACCGAAGGCGTTGTACATAAACCAGGCGCGTGAATCGTGCACCTGGTCATCAAACAGCGCCCGCACCAGCCCCGCTGGCTGTTCCGCGTTGGTGGCTTCGCCGCCCTCCGGGAACAGCACCTTGAGATAGGTTTCACCGGCGGTTTTCATTTTCAGCCACTCGCCGTACTCATTGTCGGTATTGAGCAGGTACAGGGTGTTTTGCAGTCCATAAATGGCTTCGAAATACCATTCATGCGTTCTTTCCCGGGCGATGCCCTGGTAATCCTGGCGGAACTCTTCTGCTGCCTCGCGCAGCTGGGTCTGCCCCAGCGCGGCGTCGAAGTCTTTTGGCCCCTGTGGCAGCAGCGTAAATTCGCCTTTTTTCATCCCATCGCGCATTTTTTTGCGCTCGTCATCAACCCCTTTTTGTTCCGCCTTGCGCTTGTCTTCGTCAGCTTTTCGCAAGACCGGATCGCTGTGTTTATCCAGCCCGTTGGCGGCAGAGTCGACATAGAAGCGCTGGGTTTTATAGCTGCCGCCCGCGTAACGACCAATGCGCCACGCGGTGATCCAGGCGATCTGCTCATCGATGGCTTTTTCCAGGCTGACGCTGGCGCGAACCGGGGTATAAAGAACGGCCTGTTCATCGCTGATGCTAGTGGCTGAAGGCGGGAGGTTCAGGGTTAATGAGCGCCATGCGTTGAAACGGATGACTAATGTAGGATAGATAAAAAATTCATCGCTGATTTCATCTTGCATAATGCGCCACTGATCTTTTTTCAAATCCTCGGGCAACGCATCCGGAGTGATCTTAAGCGGCGCACCCGCTGTAAAGGCCGCCGCATATATCTCATGCAGGGCAATCTGCGACAGCAGCAGGCCATCATTCAGCCCGTTGCCCTTGCCCTGGTCGCCCGGCGGGTAGCCGCCACCGAGGTCCGAGTGCATACCGGGGTAAATCACCTCCTCGCTGTTAGCCGGATAGCGACCATCGGTGCGGCGGATGGAGTCCAATGGGAAGCACAGGCGCTGCTCGTGGGAGGAGACCAGGTGCAGGCAGCGTTTAATCAACCCGCCGTAGACCTCCTCAGCCGGCAGCTCCTGGGTGCCGTCGGCCCAGCCCATATGCCCTTCGGCAACCGGTGCAATATGCGGCACGCCGACCGAGGCCACGGTATCCAGCAGGCCGAAGAACTCAACGCTCAGCGGGATTTTCAGGTCACCGGCCGCCAGGCACTGCTCAGGCTTTTTATCCTCGCCCTCAGGTTTCGGCAGCAGGCCGCTAAGCCAGTTAACAAAGGCGCGCGCGGCGGCGGCCCCGCGTGAAAAGCCATACACGTACAGCTTGATCCCCAGCAGCCGGACCTGGCCCGGTCCGGCGGGATTAAGGGCGGTGCGCAGGGCTTTCGCCAGCGCTGGCTCCTGCAGCAGCCGCTGGAACTCCTCGTAGCGGTTGCTGCTGCCGGTCAGGCCAAAACTTGCCATCGAGGTGCCCATCGCCTGCACAGACTGCCAGCAGGCGGCATCATCCAGCCTGTCCAGCCCGCAGGTACGACGCAGGGCATCAATAATACGCAGCAGCCCCCAGTTAATCCGTTCCTCGCCGCTGCTGGCGGTTGCCAGCCCCAACATGCTGAAGTCAAGGTCGGACACCTCCGGGAAGGGGGTACCTACGCCGGGAATATAGTACTTGTAGTACTTATTCCCGGCGCTGCCCGACATATCCGTCAGTTCCTGGTTTTTGCTGCCCAGCCCGCCCGCATAGCCCTGGCCAATGGTGGCGCGGAACAGCCGGGCGATATTAGTCGGGTGCCTGGGCTTAGCAACGTACAGGTCGTGATTCAGGTTATTGCCGGTGCCGTCAAAAAACAGGCTGATATGCAGGGTTTTACAGCACGGTGGTGCCACCAGCCGGTTGGCCGCCAGGCACAGCTCATCGTGGTATCTCTGCTCCTCGCTGTCCTGCTTACGGCAGTTTGCTCCCACCAGCGCAACCTGTGATGGCAATCTTCCCAGTCGGGGGAATTCTGGTGGATACCAGGCCAGATCGGTGATTATTTCGGACATACTTTTGGCTCCTTCATCCGTAAAGGTTCTTTAATCGGGTGGCGCGGATTGCCATAGTCGGCACAGCTGGTGGTGACCTTCACCTGGTCGCAGGGAAGAAAATGCACGGTAATGCCGCAGGTTTTCTGGCCCGTGTAATCAGGGACCGGAACTACCTTTGAGTGCTGCTCATTCATAGCTTTAACTTTTTGCCGCCATGCCTGATATTTTTCGGCATATTTAATAGCTTTCAAGTCTGCTGTTTTAACATCAAGGTGAGCTAAATTAGGGCGTTTTGGTTGTGGTATTTCAGGAACATCGCTGGCAAAAGCGACCGAGGTTTCCCAGTCCACCCTGACCGTCATTCCCTGCTGCCACAGTTTCGGTACGCCGAAGCAGCATCCCCCCCCCCCTCCCTGGTACGGGCCGATATTATCGAGGCCAGACTGACCGTTAACGCTAAACTCGATGGCCCATTTGGTATGGTTAATGGCCTCGATGGTGCCCCCGCCACCATGATATTCCGCCTGCGCACTACGCTGGCCGCATCCTGCCAGCAGTAATATTGCGCACAGCATGCCGTAGACTTTCATTTGCATCACGATCTTCCTTTTATTGTGCTTTGCGGTTTGACTGCCTGAAATTATTGAACCCTGCCCACCGCTGATGGACATGGCTGAATAATTTTTCAGTCGGTTATTCAGGGGGATGTAATAAACGGGAACGCCGTCGTGGTATTGCGTATTTATTTAACCCAGCAAAGCCATCGTTAATTATTATTGGCACCGTCAAAAAACAGGCTGATATGCAGGGTTTTACAGCACGGCGGTGCCACCAGCCGGTTGGCCGCCAGGCACAGCTCATCGTGGTATCTCTGCTCCTCGCTGTCCTGCTTACGGCAGTTTGCCCCCACCAGCGCAGCCTGTGATGGCAATCTTCCCAGTCGGGGGAATTCTGGTGGATACCAGACCAGATCGGTGATTATTTCGCACATACTTTTGGCTCCTTCATCCGTAAAGGTTCTTTAATCGGGTGGCGCGGATTGCCATAGTCGGCGCAGCTGGTGGTGACTTTCACCTGATCACAAGGGAGAAAATGCACGGTAATACCGCAGGTTTTCTGGCCCGTGTAGTCAGGAACCGGAACTGTTGCGGAATGCTGCTTATTCATGGCTTTTATTTTTTGAAACCACATACGCTGCTTTTGAGTGTAAACTACCCATTCCTGATGCCACTCTTCCCGAGTCTGCACACCTAAGATTGGTTTCTTAGGTTCTGGTATTTCAGGCACATCGCTTGCACTACCTACCCCGGTCACCCAGTCTACCCTGACCATCATTCCAGGCTTCCATTCCTTTGGCGCACCGAAGCAGCAGCCCCTCCCTGGTAGGGACCGATAATATCAAGGCCGGACTGACCGTTAACGCTGAACTGATTGATCGCCCATTGGGTATGGTTGATGGCTTCGATGGTGCCCCCGCCGTCATAATATTCCGCCTGGGAACCGCAGCCTGCCAGCAATAATACTGCGCACAGCACGTTGGATATTTTTAATACCACGACTCACATCCTTATGTTATTGAGGCAGGCAACTTTAGTTGCCTGCGCTTAACAGAAGTGCCATTACAAGTGTGATTATTTTTCCATTATCAGCTACCTCTCGTATTCAGGGCGTCCATTACAAAAAGCGTTTTAACCCTTGAGGTTTTTTATAACCCAGGCATCACGATTTTCTGCAAAAAGTATCCCCTGTTTCGTTGTTTCCAACATCGCGTGAAAACATGCGGAAAACATCTCTTCACTGCTGGTAAATAATGTTCGGGGAAGGGGTTCAAGGGTTAAAAAGCGTTTGGTGTCGCATAAACACATCAGCGTTTCGTACTGTGTATCCGTGAAGGTAATTTGCTGACAGGCTTCAATATCGGCAAATGTTCCCTCGCCCATCAGCAATGCTGACTGATTGTCGCGGTCCAGCCAGCTCCAAAACAGTGCCGGCTGATGGAGCTGGCTTTTCTGCTCATCAGCAAGGATATCGCTAAACAGATAGGGGAAAACTCGCGTATCCCAGAAGCGGAATATCCCCCCGCGTCCTTGGAGACTGGCATCGGCGCACCGACCCAGCCAGGCTGCCAGCGACGGCAACGTCCAGAGCGATCCCATTACCAGCAGTGGTGCTGAGGGGTGTACTTCCCGTGCAAGGTCGTACATCCAGCGAACCTGTTGCTCCTGCCCCAGTTCAATGCGTACCAGTAAAGGGGCATCCTCCCGGTAGATATCTTCCGGGAGCCCTTCATAGAGGGAAAACCACTTTATTTCCGGTGAAAAACCTGACAATGCGGGGATCACTGAAAAATCCAGACCACACTGGTCAATGATGATATCAATATAGGTTTGCCCAAATTGCTGACAGGTGTGCTGCACCCTGTCCAGCCATACTGTGATATTTTCCATGCGTTATCCTTCCCTTGGTACAAAGCCCTGCGCCAGCTCCTGCGCTCTTTTCATGCACGCTTTACATACAGAAGACGGTAGCTCAGGCAGCGCAAAGTTCTCGCTGGCGGGCCCCTGTAAATCGTGCTGACCTTTCAGGCTGATTAACCCCGGCCCGTGAATTTCCACCTCGCCCTGCGGCGTGAGGCGGATGTAAGCCCCGCCACAGCCCAGCGTGATGCCATTTTTCGCCGTCAGCTGCAGATGCCCCTGGGTTGACTGCACGGTGACATCTTTCAGGGCCGTCAGTGAGAGGACATCGCCATGTGATTCCATCTCCAGCGGGCCTTTACCGGATATCAGACGCATGCCTTCGTTTTGAGCCAGCAGGGAGATGCTTTGGCTGGCATTCGCGGAAAGACGCTGTGCGCTGGCCATGCTCACCTCGCCAGTGCTTTGCAGATACAGGCCGTTGCCGCTGTGCAGCAGCATGCTTTCCGGGGTGACTGCGCCCAGACCTTTTGGCGCGCTCATTAACAGCAGCGGAGCTTTCAGCTGGTCTGCGCTACCCACCAGTTGTTTCAGTCCGCGGTTATCAGGGCTGTGATTGTGGTGAGTCTGGGTAATGCTGCCCCATTCCGTGGCCTGATTGAGCGCCCCTTTCAGCAGGCTGATAGCCGGAGCCATCTCCAGCACGTCCCCCTGCGCCTTCGGCTGCCCGTCGGCCGTGATAAACAGCCCTTTCCCGGCGCGTATCGCGCCCCAGCCGTCGCTGCGCAGCTCGAACCCTTCCCCGCGCTTCTGCTTCTCGCCGTCCACGATGTGACCGAGGTTCAGCTGGCTCTTGCCGCCGTACTCGCTGCTGAGCTTGATATGCTCCTGCCCGCGCGAATCGTCCATGCGCAGCTTATTGTTGGCCGGGGTGCGCAGCACGTTGCGCTTGTAGTTGCGGATGGTCACCGGGTCGCCGTGCTTTGAGTCGTGCAGCACGCCCGCGATGTACGGACGGTCCGGGTGCCCGTGCTCAAAGGCTATCGCCACTTCGGTGCCCGCCAGCAGCGGCAGGTGCAGCCCGTAGGTATCGCCCGCGTAAGGCCGGGCCTGGCGCACCCACAGGCTCTCGAACCCCGTGTCCCAGCCGTCGCGGTCAAACAGCATGTTCACGCGGTAGCGCCCGTCGCGGTCAATGTGGCCGTAAGGGTCGTTTATCCGCGTGCTGGTCACCCGCGCGGGCAGCGTGCCCGC
>NZ_JBJGXA010000040.1:0-47212 GCF_045107195.1 Erwinia sp. AnSW2-5 | reverse complement strand
TAACATTCACAGCGAGCAAAGGTCCTACGGGGATGGGGCCAGATTGAGGTAAGCCGGACGGCCAGCCATTCATTTTTGTGGGGATCCCTCAGGGGTCGATCATCTTTTTCGATCGACCCGTGCTGAAGGTTATCACCACGGGTTAATCTTTACTGGTAGTTCACCATCACTTCATTACTCAGCACATGCAGCACCGGAAACACCCGCCCTTTACCTTCAACCTGATAAATAAAGCGTAACGTCTCCCCTGCGGGCACATTGGTCAGACCCTGAGTGCTGCCGCTGCCCCCTTCGATCGGCACACAGCGATTTTCCGAGCACAGACGCACCTGCAACCCGTCGGGTGCGGGCGCCGTCAGCGTATAACGCCACGCCACTGAATTCATCACACCGACCACCGCTTCGGGCGGATTGAGCGGGCGTGATGACGCCTGCACACCGCGATTAGAGAGCGACGGGCCGCTGGCGCTGGCATGCCAGCCCCCATCCGCCGCGACAGACAGGCCCGGTAACGTCAGCAGCAACCACAGCATCGCTTTCATTAATGACCCCCGATAGTTGACGTCATACGAATATTGCGGTTATCCGTCAGTTCCATATTGGAAATCACCATCAGCTGCGGCAGTGAGCGACGCAGGAAGCGCGCCAGCAGTGCGCGCAGCGGATGGTTCACCAGCAGCACTGGCGGCGCACCCAAGCCTTCCTGATGCTGCAATGCCGTTTGCGCCTGCGCCAGCAGACGGTCAGCCAGACCCGGCTCCAGGCCACCACCGCCCTGCAATGCCTGCAACAGCAGACGTTCCAGCGTGGTATCCAGCCCGATCACCTGCACTTCGCCATTGCCCGGGAACCACTGCTGAGTGATGGCACGGCCTAACGCCACACGCACCACCGAGGTCAGCTCCTGCGGGTCAGTCTGCACCGCCGCATGTTCCGCCAGGGTTTCAATAATCGTCCGCATATCACGGATAGAAACACGCTCAGCCAGCAGGTTCTGCAACACTTTATGCAGCGTGGTCAGGGTAATCACGCCTGGGATCAGGTCCTCGGTCAGCTTCGGCATCTCCTGGGTTACGCGATCCAGTAACTGCTGCGCTTCCTGACGACCAAACAGCTCACTGGCGTACTGACCTATCAGATGGTTAAGGTGGGTGGCGACCACGGTACTGGCTTCCACCACGGTAAAGCCCTGGATCTGAGCCTGCTCTTTCAGCGCACTGTCAATCCAGATGGCTTCCAGCCCAAAGGCCGGGTCAACGGTCACTTCACCCGGCAGCGAACCCGCCGCCGTGCCAGGGTTAATCGCCATCCAGCGGCCAGGATAAGCATCACCGCTGCCGATCTCCACCCCTTTCATCAGAATACGGTAGCGCGCCGGGGTCAGATCCATGTTGTCGCGGATATGCACCACCGGCGGCAGGAAGCCCATCTCCTGGGCGAATTTCTTACGGATACTGCGGATACGTCCAAGCAGCTCGCCGTCCTGTGCGCTGTCCACCATCGGGATCAGACGATAGCCCACTTCCATCCCCAGTGAATCTTCCAGCTGCACATCGCCCCAGGTCGCTTCCACGCTGGCGGCACTTTCTGGCTGCTTGGTCATCGACATCTGCGGTGCAGCAGCACTTTTCGGCGCCATCTCTTTACCGCGTATCCACCAGGCCAGGCCCAGCAGCGCAGCCGTAAACAGCAGGAACACCAGGTTTGGCATGCCCGGCACCAGGCCCAGCAGGCCGAGAACGCCCGCACTCAGCATCATCACGCGCGGGTTGTTAAACAGCTGGCTGACCATCTGCTCGCCGACGTCCTGATCGGTACCGACGCGGGTCACGATAACACCGGCTGCGGTAGAGATAACCAGCGCCGGGATCTGAGCAACCAGACCGTCACCGATGGTCAGCAGCGTGTAGGTTTCCGCCGCATGACCGGCATCCATACCGTGCTGGAGTATCCCCACCAGCAGGCCGCCGATCACGTTGATAATCATGATCATGATACCGGCAACGGCATCACCACGAACAAACTTACTGGCACCGTCCATTGAACCGTAGAAGTCGGCTTCCTGCGTCACGTCAGAACGGCGCTTTTTCGCTTCCTCTTCGCCAATCAGCCCGGCATTCAGGTCGGCATCGATCGCCATCTGTTTACCCGGCATCCCGTCGAGGACAAAACGCGCGCCCACTTCCGCAATACGTCCGGCACCTTTGGTGATAACCATAAAGTTGATAATCACGAGGATGACAAACACCACGATACCGATGGCGAAGTTACCGCCAACGAGGAAGTGACCAAAGGCTTCGACGACCTGGCCCGCAGCCGCAGCACCCGTATGACCGTCCATCAAAATAACACGCGTAGAGGCCACGTTCAGGGCCAGGCGTAATAACGTAGAGAACAGCAGAATGGTCGGGAAAGCAGCGAAGTCCAGCGTGCGCTGGGTGAACATCGCCACCAGCAGCACCATAATCGACAGGGCAATGTTAAAGGTAAACAACAGATCGAGGATAAACGGTGGTAACGGCAGCACCATCATCGACAGGATCAGCAAGATCAGTATCGGTCCGGCAAGGACTTTCCACTGGGTATCTTTCAAGTTGCCCGGTAAGCGCAGTTTAGCGGCCAGATTAGCCATCAGATTTTTGTTCTCCAGCAAAGTCCAGCGCGTCCGGCACCGGCAATTTAACAGGTCTCTTCGGGATCAGCCCCCCTTCCACTTTCCAGCGGCGGAGTTGCCAGACCCAGGCCAGCACTTCAGCAACCGCTGCGTACAATGTCCCGGGAATATGCTGACCAATTTCACTGTGGCGATAGAGCGCACGTGCCAGCGGTGGCGCTTCGAGAATCGGGATACGGTGCTCTTTCCCCAGTTCACGAATACGCAGGGCAATCTCCCCTGCGCCTTTTGCCAGCACTTTCGGTGCACTCATTTTTTTCTCGTCGTACTGCAACGCGACCGCATAGTGGGTCGGGTTGGTGACAATCACGTCAGCCTTCGGAACATCAGACATCATGCGGCGGCGTGCGGCGGCGCGCATTTGCTGGCGGATGCGCCCTTTCACATGCGGGTCACCCTCCTGCTGTTTATGTTCGTCGGTAATATCCTGACGCGACATGCGTAAATTTTTAAAATAGCTGTAGAGCTGGAAGAAGACGTCAAACCCCACCATCGGCGACAACCCCAACACGATGAGGATGCTGCACATGGCAATCATGTTGAGTGAACCGGACAGTGCTGTCACCGGTGATTCGCTGATCAGATGCAGCATCTCAGCCCAGTGGTGCCAGATATACAACCCGGCGACCGTGACAACCAGCACAGCTTTCAGCACGGCTTTCAACAGTTCAGCCGCTGACTGGGCCGAAATCATCTTTCCCAGCCCTTTAATCGGGTTCATTTTGCCGACGTCAAACTTAATGGCTTTGCCGCTGATGACCAGGCCACCCAGCAACATCGGTGCCGCAATCGCCATCACCACCAGACCAAACATCATGGGCAAAATAGCCATGACCGCCTGCATCAACAGATCGCTTATCTGACGTAGCATCTGGCTGGTGTCACTGACCACGGAGTGATTGAAAACCAGCCCATCGGCGACAAGGGCGCCCAGCTTGCGTCCCATCCATTCTCCACCCGCCCATAAAATACTCAGGCCGGTCACCAGCATCAAAATAGACGTCAGTTCGCGCGAACGCGGGATTTGCCCTTCTTCTCGTGCTTTTTCAAGTCGATGGGCCGTGGGGGACTCTGTTTTTTCCTCATCGCTATCCTGAGACACGGTAGCAAACCTTCAGTGCGGAATGACTGAGGGTAGAATGCCAAATTCGCGCAGGGGTAATGCCACGAGTAAACGTGTAAATAGGGGGTTATTTACGGAATGGGCAAAATACAGTGCCCGCACAGGATGGCGGGACACCGTTTGAAGGCAGGGGCAGAAAGGCTCTGCCCCTGTTATCAGAAGCCGAGGCTGTCCAACAGATCGTCAACCTGATCCTGGCTTGCCACCACATTGGGGGCCGCCGCATTAATCTGCGGGCCGTTCAACAGGCTGTCAGCATCTTTCTTAACACGCATGCTCTGGTCTGGAATGTTTTCCATCAGGACCGACAACAGCTGACGCTCAATTTCCTGGATCACATCCATCATACGTTTAATCACCTGCCCGGTGAGGTCCTGGAAATCCTGAGCCATCATGATTTCCATCAACTGGGCATTAGTGAAACCAGTATGTTCCGGCACCTCGTCGAGATAACCACGAGTATCCGAAACCAGAGAGCGGGCATCTGACAGCTCGATAGGGTTCTCGAACCATTCGTCCCAGCGAACTTTCAGAGCTTTCGCCCCTTTCTCCATCACTGTCTGACGAGGCTGTGCAGCCTCGACGCAGTTTAATGCACGTTCTGCCGCCTGGCCGGTCATTTGAATCACATAATCAAGGCGATCGCGGGCATCTGGGATCGCCTCTGCCGCTTCTGCGATGGCCTGATCAAGACCTAACTCACGCAAACTGTCGCGCAACATACGCGTCAGTGAACCAATTTTAGAGATAATGTCCTGTGCCGAAGCAGCATCAACATTTGGTTTCGGAATAGTGTTCATCTCAGCTCCTTACATACCCAGTTTTTCGAAGATCTTACCTAACTTCTCTTCGAGGGTAGCCGCTGTGAATGGTTTAACCACATAGCCGCTGGCACCCGCCTGCGCAGCCGCAATGATGTTCTCTTTCTTCGCTTCTGCCGTCACCATCAATACCGGTAACTTACTCAGCGCACCGTCTGCACGGATGGTTTGCAACAGTTGCAGACCATCCATATTCGGCATGTTCCAGTCAGACACCACGAAGTCGAAACCGCCTGCACGCAGCTTGTTCAGCGCGTCCACACCATCCTCTGCCTCTTCAACGTTATTGAAGCCCAACTCTTTCAGCAGGTTACGGACGATACGACGCATCGTGTTGAAGTCGTCGACCACCAGAAACCGCATATTTTTATCTACCATACCTACTCCCGTAATGTGTAGCCCGCGAGGACCGCGTTAGATACGCAACGCCTGTCCGGCGCTAATTTTTGCCAGCATATGCTGACTGATTTGGTGAAGATCCACCACCTCACTGGCTCCCCCGAGGGCAATTGCCTCTCGTGGCATGCCAAATACGACACAGCTCGCTTCATTCTGGGCAATGGTCCAGGCACCGGCTTTATTCATCGCCAGTAACCCGGCAGCACCATCATTACCCATACCGGTCAGGATCACGCCAACAGCGTTACGACCGGCAAACTGCGCCACTGAGTTAAACAACACATCAACCGACGGTTTGTGACGATTAACCGGCGGTCCATCATTCAGTTTGACCTGATAGTTTGCGCCACTGCGCGTCAGTTCCATATGCATCGCTCCCGGCGCGATGTAAGCATGTCCGGGCAGGATGCGCTCACCGTCTTCCGCTTCTTTCACCGTAATCTGGCATAGCTTGTTCAGACGTTCGGCAAAGGATTTGGTGAATCCCGGTGGCATATGCTGCGTAATCAACAGAGCCGGGCTGGTCGCGGGCAACGGTTGCAACACGTGACGAATCGCTTCGGTTCCCCCGGTAGAGGCCCCAATGGCAATCAGCTTTTCGCTGCTCAGCAATGGCCCGGCTTTCAGCATCACCGGGGCAGGCTGCGGCCCACGCGTATGCAGACGGGCACGGGAAGCCGCGCGTACCTTGTCGGCAATCATCTGGCTGTAGGCCAGCATCCCTTCGCGAATACCCAACGACGGTTTGGTCACAAAATCGACAGCACCCAGTTCCAGCGCCCGCAGCGTAATTTCAGAGCCTTTCCCGGTCAGTGAGGAAACCATCACGACCGGCATCGGGCGCAGACGCATCAGCTTTTCCAGAAAATCCAGGCCGTCCATACGCGGCATTTCTACATCCAGCGTCAGCACATCCGGGTTAAATTGCTTAATCAAATCCCGTGCCACCAACGGGTCCGGCGCCGAAGCCACCATCTCCATATCGGAATGACTGTTGATAATCTCGGTCATCAACTGGCGCATTAACGCCGAATCATCAACACATAAAACTCTGATTTTACTCATTATTTTTCCTTAGTCAGTCCATAGACCGTCTGGCCACGCAGATAAAACTCTTTACTAATCTGGCTGAAGTTCTCTGAGTGACCGGCAAACAGCAAGCCGCCAGGTTTCAGTAACGGAACAAAACGTCGTAAGATCTTTTCCTGCGTTTCTTTATCGAAATAGATCATCACATTACGGCAAAAAATCACATCAAACTGTCCCGGTAGCGCCCAGTCATTGGCCAGCAAATTAAGCTGAGCAAAGGTGACCATATTGGCCAACTCCGGGCGCGCACGCACCATGCCCTCATGAGGACCAGTGCCACGCAGGAAATAGCGTTGCAGCTGCTGAGGCGAGAGCGTACGCAGCTCTTCCTGACGGTAAACACCCGCCAGCGCCTTTTCCAGCACCTGAGTATCGATGTCAGTGGCGTGGATCTGGAATTTACCCGGACCGGTGCCCAGCGTTTCAGCCAGCGTCATGGCGATAGAGTAAGGCTCTTCTCCTGTCGACGCGGCCGCACACCAGACGCTGTAATTGCCTGTACGGCGTTTCGCATGCTCTGCCAGAATCGGGAAATGATGCGCTTCGCGGAAAAAGGCCGTCAGGTTAGTGGTCAGGGCATTCACAAACGCCTGCCATTCAGCGCTGTTAGGGTCATTTTCCAGCAACGCCATATAACGACCAAAATCGTCAATATTCAGCGTGCGCAGCCTGCGCACCAGGCGGTTGTAGACCATTTCCCGCTTATGATCGGCGAGAACAATGCCAGCTCGCTGATAAATAAGCTGACTGATACGCTTAAAATGCGTATCGGATAACGGCAGGCGCTGTACCATCTGCGACAGCAGCGTTGCGTTTTCCGGTGGAGCTGACAACGTTGATTTCTTCATATAGCCATCCTGCAAAGCGCGGATAAAGATATTATGGGTGTCTCGTTCCCGCCAGCCTGAAGGCCTGAGGACCGCTCTTTACTCTGTACGCTCATCCAGTGCGAAACGGCTGACTGCGGCCGTCAAATATTCTGCTTGTGCTTCCAGTGCGCCCGTCGCTGCGGCGCCCTCTTCGACCAGTGCGGCGTTCTGCTGGGTCACCTGGTCCATCTGGCTGACAGCCAGCGCAACCTGTTCAATACCGCGTCGCTGCTCATCGCTGGCAGCGGCGATTTCGCCCATAATGCCGTTCACCCGGTTCACTGACTGGACAATTTCATCCATCGTTTCCCCGGCAGAGGCCACCTGCTTAGCCCCCTGATCGACCCGGCTTACCGACTCTTCAATCAGTGATTTAATCTCTTTAGCGGCCTGCGCACTGCGCTGGGCAAGGCTACGAACTTCACCCGCCACCACGGCAAAACCGCGTCCCTGTTCCCCGGCGCGGGCGGCTTCTACCGCAGCGTTGAGGGCAAGAATGTTGGTCTGGAAAGCGATACCATCAATCACGCTGGTGATATCAGCAATTTTCTTCGAGCTGCCCGCAATGGCGTTCATCGTCGTAACTACATTGCCCGTCAGCGAGCCACCTTTATGGGCAGTGCCTGAGGCTTCACGTGCCAGGTCCGATGCCTGACGCGCGTTATCTGCGTTAGCCGCTACCGTCGCCGTCAGCTGCTCCATACTGGCCGCCGTCTGCGCCAGTGATGCCGCCTGCTGTTCAGTACGTGCTGACAGGTCGTTGTTTCCGGCCGCAATTTCCTGAATACCGGTCTGCATGGCACGGCTGCCGTCGCGCACATCACGCACAGTAGAGGCCAGCGCCTGCTGCATATGCTGGAGGCTGGTAAACAGCTGCCCCAGCTCATTGCTGCCGCCTGATTCCACTTTTCCGTTCAGGTCACCGGAAGCGATACGTTCAAAATGGCTACGCATACGGGCCAGGGGTGCAATCAGTGCCTGCTTCGCCCACCACAGACCGGCCAGTGTCACCAGCAGTGACAGCGAGACCGCGACGACGAAAATCACCTTCGACTGCGAGTAGAAGCCTTTACTGGCGGCCCCTACATGGTCACGCAATGTATCAATATGTTTCATCCAGAGACTGTACTGCACCTGGAATTTGTCCTGTTTACCCTGGGTAGGTGAATCAAGAAACGCCTGCAATTGATTGTTTTGCAGGTAAGCGATCAGCTGCGCCAGTTCGCTGTAATAGGCGTCATAGGTGTCAGCAATCCCTTTTTCTAACGCCTCACCTTCCGGTGTAACGGCCGGAATGGCTTTAAATGTTTTAAACGCTTTGTCGGCCTGATCGAGGTCGCTTTGCGCTTTGGCCATCAAGCTCACCACCTGATCGCGGGGCAGATTAAGTGCTGCGCGGGTTCCCGCACGGCTCAATGTCACGCGGGTACTGAGCAGTGCTGCCCAGCTTTCACCCAGCGCATCACGCTGGTCACCGCTAATCTCTACCTGATGAATATTGTTCGCATCCAGACGAAACGAGTTGAAAGACAACCCACTGGCAATAATCTGCATCAGACAGAAAAGACCGAGCAGGGCGATAATCGTGCCAGATATACGTAAACGACTTAACATTGCGCACTCCCCGGTAATGCCACCTGATACAGGCAACAAAAAAACGTCTTTTTTATCGGGCCGCCCGTTAAAACGGGCTGGCCCTTTATCACATGACTTGCTTTAAGACGGTTTAAAACGTTTCCCAGTTATCATCTGAGTTACCCGGCGGCAGCGCTTTACGCGTTGCTGCCGGGGGTGTCAGCAGAGGAGAAACCTTGCCCCTGTTGTTATTAACGGCCGAGATGACATTTTCTTTACGAATTCGGAACACAGCAACGGCCTGAGTCAGACGACTTGCCTGATCTTCGAGCGATGCAGCGGCCGACGCGGACTGTTCTACCAGTGCGGCGTTCTGCTGGGTGACACGATCCATCTCGTTCACGGCGGTGCCAACCTGGTCAATGCCACGGCTCTGCTCGTCGCTGGCGGAGGCAATCTCACCCATGATATCGGTCACGCGGGTCACCGCGCTGACGATATCATTCATGGTTTCCCCGGCGCTCTCTACCAGCACTGAGCCGGTATCGACGCGTGCTACGGAGTCCTCAATCAGCCCTTTAATTTCTTTGGCTGCCTGCGCACTGCGCTGGGCCAGGTTACGCACTTCCCCTGCCACCACCGCAAAACCACGCCCCTGCTCACCCGCACGCGCCGCTTCCACCGCTGCGTTCAGGGCCAGGATGTTGGTCTGGAAGGCAATACCGTCAATCACGCTGATAATGTCGGCAATTTTCTTCGAACTGCCGGCGATGTCGTTCATGGTTTTCACCACGCCATCCACCACTTTGCCGCCCTTCTGCGCAGTTTCTGAGGCGCTGAGTGCCAGCTGAGAGGCCTGACGGGCGTTCTCGGCGTTCTGTTTCACCGTTGAAGTCAACTGCTCCATACTGGCCGCCGTTTCCTGCAACGCGGAAGCCTGCTCTTCGGTACGCGAGGAGAGATCGTTATTCCCTGCCGCAATTTCGCTGGCCCCGGTATAGATGGCATCAGAGCCGTCACGCACATCGCTAACGGTTTTGATCAGTTCCTGCTGCATATGCTGAAGGCTGATTGCCAGCTGTGACATTTCATTACGCCCTTCCACATCGATGTTCTGCGTCAGATCGCCGCTGGCAATATGACGAATATGGTCGATGCTGGAGTTTAACGGACGTAACAAAATCTTGTGGATACCCGTCCAGACCGTGGCGATGATCACCAGAGAGATGATCAGAATAGCCAGCAACACCCAGATAGCACGCTGATAGGCACTCTCATTCTGTGCGGAACCCGCTGCAAGCAGGGAGTCGGTGTTGGCTAACCAGACGTCATAGGCTTTTTCGAAACCGTTCTGGAAACCGGTGGTTGGCTGGTCAACGAAACCTTTAAAGTCTCCGCTGGTCAGCATCTGGATCAGCTCGGTTAACGCACCGTGCAGGATCTTATAGTTCTCGTTCACACCCTGCACGTGCGGCAGGCTGAGAACATCCGCTGGCAGTTCTCTGTTATATTCATTGAACTGCTGTTCTGCGGTCGCCAGCTGCGTTTTAGCCAGCGTGACAAGGTCAGCGACGGTTGAACCCGACCCCTGGCCTTTATCGTCCAGCAAATAGCGCGTTGCTGCACGGTTGAGTGTATTGCGGGTCTGTACCAGTGCTATCCATGCAGAGGTGAGATTTGCCTGTTCCCGGCGAATCTGCTGTGTCAGGCTGAAGTTTTCTTTATCCCCTTTCAGAGACTGGAAAAATAAGCCACCGGAAATCAACTGCAATGAACCAAAAATTACCAAGACCAACACCAGGCTGGTCACTACTTTCATACGTTTAAACATACCGTTCCCCAGTTGGATAGCTACTGCTGAGAGATTTATCGGCAATTACGCGGGGATCTTTATCGGCGAATGCAGATAAACGGGAAAGGTTTGTCCTGGTGAGGAGCCAGATAACACGGGACGACCGGAAAAAATGGTCGTCCCCTACGGAATGTGAATACCTGACCCGTAGTGGTCGACCATCCGTTTCGGTCGACCATCACAAGGTGAGCGGAGAAAATGGTCGCACCGACGACATGCAATGCACACCATCAACACGGGACGACATTTTGTAGGGGTCGGGCATGCCCGACCCGTGTTAACAGCGGTAATCCGTCGGACATGCCCGACCTGCTGTTCAGGGTGATCAGATTATCAGAAGGTTTCCCAGTGACTGTCACTGGAAGCAGGTGCAGCCAGCTTAGGCTGTTTTGGTGAAGCGGTCAGTGTCGGGCGCTTCAGCATAACGGATGGCGCGCTGCTCTGACGACTGATGCGGAACACCGCCACCGCTTGCGTCAGGCGACTGGCCTGATCTTCCAGTGATGCAGCGGCCGATGCGGACTGCTCCACCAGCGCGGCGTTCTGCTGGGTGACGCGATCCATTTCGTTCACGGCGGCGCCGACCTGGTCAATACCCCGGCTCTGCTCATCGCTGGCGGAGGCGATCTCACCCATGATATCGGTCACGCGGGTCACCGCGCTGACGATATCATTCATGGTTTCCCCGGCGCTTTCTACCAGCACAGAGCCGGTATCCACGCGGGACACAGAGTCCTCAATCAGCCCTTTAATTTCTTTCGCTGCCTGCGCACTGCGCTGGGCCAGGTTACGCACTTCCCCTGCCACCACCGCAAAACCACGACCCTGCTCACCCGCACGCGCCGCTTCCACCGCTGCGTTCAGTGCCAGGATGTTGGTCTGGAAGGCAATGCCGTCAATCACGCTGATAATGTCGGCAATCTTCTTCGAACTACCGGCGATGTCGTTCATGGTTTTCACCACGCCATCCACCACTTTGCCACCCTTCTGCGCGGTTTCTGACGCGCTGAGTGCCAGCTGAGACGCCTGACGGGCGTTTTCGGCATTCTGCTTCACCGTGGAGGTTAACTGCTCCATGCTGGCCGCCGTTTCCTGCAAAGCTGAAGCCTGCTGCTCGGTACGCGATGAGAGGTCATTGTTACCGGCAGCGATTTCGCTGGCCCCGGTATAGATAGCATCCGACCCGTCACGTACCACACTGACGGTTTTCACCAGCTCCTCCTGCATATGTTGCAGGCTGGATGCCAGCTGCGCCATTTCGTTACGCCCTTCCACCGCAATCGGATGTGTTAAATCACCACTGGCGATACGACGAATATGGTCAATGCTGGTCTGTAGCGGACGCAACAGAATATGACGAATACCGCTCCAGACGCCGAAAATCACCAGCAGTGAGATTAGCAGCACACTGCCGAGGATCCAGATAGCCTGGCCGTATGAGCGCAGGTTTTCATCTGCCCCGGCCGCAGCCTGTGCATCATTTTTCGCCAGCCATTCGTAATAGGCATGAGCAAAGCCATCCTGGTAACCCTGGGTTGGCTGGTCAAAGAATTCGTTAATTTTCCCCGCATTCATAAACTGGATAAGTTCGCTCAGTGCACCATGCAGAATCTGATAGTTCTGCTGAATGGCCTGCACGTTCTCGGCTGTTTTCCCTTCTTCTGACAGGCGGGAATTCCACAGCGCGTAGTTTTCTTCAGCGGAGGTCAACTGCCCCTGAGCATCGGCCAGCAGCTTCTTGACAGCATCGCTGATACCTTCGCGGTTCGCATCCAGCGTATAGCGAATGCCCGAACGGTTGAGGGTATTACGCGTTTGAATCAGAGCGATCCAGGACTGGTTGAGTGCAGACTGTTGCAAACGAAGCTGTTGGGAGACGGCGAAGTTGTCTTTATCGCCTTTGAGAGCCTGGAAGAACAAACCGCCAGTGATTAACTGCAATGAACCAAAAAACACCAGAACCAAAATCAGGCTGGTGACGACCTTCATACGCTTAAACATAATGTTCCTTATTAGCCAGTTGACGCAGCTGTTATCGGCGGGAACATTCAGATCTTTATGTCGCAAAAGCGTCAAAAAACCAGTCAGTCATGTGGTTGGCGAGGAATTAATCACTATGAAACGTTTTGTTATCGTTGCAGATGTAAACCATTAACACGATGGGGACTTGTATTACGGGTCGATCGAAAAAGATGATCGACCCGCTACGGGAGAAATGTAGTGGTTAGAACGTTTCCCAATTTGAATCAGACACAGGCGCAGCAACGGCGGGCACCTTACGGGCTGGCGTGCCCTTCAATACCGGGCGCTTCAGAGGTGCTGCAACCACACTGCCCTGACGGGTAATACGGAACACTGCAACGGCCTGCGTCAGGCGGCTGGCCTGATCTTCCAGTGATGCCGCAGCCGTTGCAGACTCTTCCACCAGCGCCGCATTCTGCTGCGTTACGCGATCCATCTCATTCACCGCCGTACCCACCTGATCAATACCGCGACTCTGCTCATCACTGGCTGAGGCAATCTCACCCATAATGTCCGTTACACGGCTCACCGCATTGACGATATCCGTCATCGTTTCCCCGGCTGTACCGACCAGCGCAGAACCGCTGTCCACACGGGAGACAGAATCTTCAATCAGCCCTTTAATTTCTTTCGCTGCCTGCGCACTGCGCTGGGCCAGGTTACGCACTTCCCCTGCCACCACCGCAAAACCACGACCCTGCTCACCCGCACGCGCCGCTTCCACCGCTGCGTTCAGTGCCAGGATGTTAGTCTGGAAGGCAATGCCGTCAATCACGCTGATAATGTCGGCAATCTTCTTCGAACTACCGGCGATGTCGTTCATGGTTTTCACCACGCCATCCACCACTTTGCCACCCTTCTGCGCGGTTTCTGACGCGCTGAGTGCCAGCTGAGACGCCTGACGGGCGTTTTCGGCATTCTGCTTCACCGTGGAGGTTAACTGCTCCATGCTGGCCGCCGTTTCCTGCAACGCAGAAGCCTGCTGCTCGGTACGGGATGAGAGGTCATTGTTACCAGCGGCAATTTCGCTGGCACCGGTGTAGATCGCATCTGAACCATCGCGCACCACGCTGACGGTTTTCACCAGCGACTGCTGCATATCATGCAGACTGGACGCCAGCTGGGCCATCTCATTGCGGCCTTCTGCCTCAATTTTCTGCGTCAGATCACCCGATGCGATACTGCGGATGTGGGCGATGGTTGCCTGCAACGGACGGATCAGAATGGTACGCAGACCAAACCAGCACAGCACAATCAGTGCGATCACCAGCGCCATCACGGCGGCGATGGTCCACAGCATATTTTCATAGGCTTTCTGGTTCTGCTCGGCACCCTGCGCACTCAGCTGATTCTGCAAATTACGCCATTCGGTATACACCCCCTGCATGGCAACCTGCTTCTGTTCGATATTCTGTTTGAACATCGCATCCAGCTGTTTGTTTTCCATCTGTTGTGTCATCGCTACCAACGCATTGACGTACTCGCCATAACGCTGCTCAAGACGTTCGGTTACCTGAACGTCAAGGCCCGGAGTTTCCGGTATGGCCTTATAGGCATCAAACGACTTACTGGCAGCAATCAGCTGCTCTTTTGCCTGGGTACTGAGCGTGCCTAACGACGCACTGCTGCCGCTGTTAGCTGCTTCGCTCTGAATACGCAGCATCCCACGGTTCAGCGTGATACGCGTCTGGTTTAGCGTGACCCACGCATCGGTAAACAGCGAGACGTTATCATTCGCTGTTTTCGACACGGCGAAACTGTTTTTGTCATGGGTGAGCGCATTGATAAACAAGCCGCCCGCCGCCAGTTGTAATATGCCGAAGATAAACAGCACCAGAATCAGGCTGGTGACGACTTTAATACGCGTGAACATAAGTGAACCCTTGGTAAAATAAATGGAATAACAATTGAGGTATCGGTTAGCAAACGGGGATCTTTATGTTGCAAGGAGTTTAGTAACTAAAAGAGGCGAATCACCGATCCGCCTCTTTTTTAACCTACGAAAACGCAGAATATTACGCGCTACGCAGTGTATCCATCAGTGCCATCTCTTCGCTGCTTAACAGCTTCTCGATGTCGACCAGAATCAGCATACGGTCACCCAGTGCCCCCAGACCGGTCAGATACTCTGTCGACATGGTAACGGCGAATTCCGGGGAAGGACGGATCTGATCCTGCGTCAGGGACAACACGTCAGACACGCCGTCAACAACGATACCCACCACGCGTTGTTCCAGATTCAAAACAATCACCACGGTATTGTCGTTGTACTCGACATCGGGTTGCGCAAACTTAATGCGCAAATCGATAATCGGAACAATGACGCCACGCAGGTTAGTTACACCTTTAATAAACGCCGGGGTGTTGGCGATGCGTGTTACCTGATCGTACCCACGGATTTCCTGAACTTTCAGGATATCAATACCGTACTCTTCGTCACCCAGTGTAAACACCAGGAACTCCTGACCCACGGTTTCGCCAGCGAGTTTAGTGACAGTGGCCATTCCAGTCATAATGCTACCCTTAATCAGTTATTGTCAGGCTGCGGCTCCCGCCACACGCTTTTCACGGTTCAGAGACTGCAGTGCTGAGACATCGACGATCAGCGCTACACTGCCATCGCCAAGGATGGTGGCAGCAGAGATGCCCGGCACTTTGCGATAGTTACTTTCCAGGTTTTTCACCACCACCTGATGCTGACCAATCAGCTGATCAACCAGCAGCGCATAGCGTTTTCCGGCGCTTTGCAGGATGACAACAATCCCCTGCGTGGCTTCGGTTTTAGCCCCCTGGACCTCAAAGACGTTCCACAGCTCAACCAGTGGCAGGTACTCACCACGCACTTCCAGCACGCGTTCACCGCCTGCCAGCGCTTTCAGGTCGTCTGCCAGCGGTTGCAGTGATTCCATGACCGCATTCAGCGGCAGGATAAACACTTCATTCGCCACGCGCACTGACATGCCATCAAGGATAGCCAGCGTCAGCGGCAGCAGGATACGGATCGTTGTGCCCTTGCCCTGTTTAGACGAAATTTCAACGTGGCCACCCATTTCCTGGATGTTACGTTTTACCACGTCCATTCCGACGCCACGGCCGGAAACATCCGTCACCTGCTCAGCAGTCGAGAAGCCCGGGGCGAAGATCAGCATGCCGACATCTTCATCGCTCATGGATTCGCTGACCGGCAGGCCAGAGGACAAGGCTTTCGCCAGAATACGTTCACGGTTCAGGCCAGCACCATCATCGGTTACTTCGATGCAGATGTTGCCGCCCTGATGTTCCGCAGACAGCGTCAGGTTACCGATCGCATGTTTGCCTGCCGCCTGGCGTTTATCCGGCGTTTCGATACCGTGGTCGAGGCTGTTACGCACCAGGTGCGTTAACGGGTCGATGATACGTTCGATCAGGCTCTTATCCAGTTCGGTCGAGCTGCCCATCAGGGTCAGTTCAACTTCTTTACCCAGCTTGCTGGCCAGGTCACGCACCAGGCGCGGGAAGCGGCTAAAGACGTATTCCATTGGCATCATACGAATCGACATCACCGACTCTTGCAAGTCGCGGGCGTTGCGTTCCAGCTGGCCCATGCTGTTAAGCAGCTCACCGTGGTTGACCGGGTCAAGTTCACCGGAGCGCTGGGCCAGCATTGACTGGGTAATCACCAGTTCGCCGACCAGGTTGATCAGCTGATCGACCTTCTCAACCGCCACACGGATGCTGGTGGATTCGTTAACTTTTGGATTGGCGACTTTCTTCGCCGGTTCACGCTTAAGCTGCACAATGTCGCTGACGGTGGCCAGCTCAGGCTCTGCGGCTACGTCAGCTTCCGCTTCGGCCTCAACCACTGGGGCTTCAGCCATGACGCTGGCGATATCCACCACATCAGCCTGCGGGAAGTGGATCTGCGATTCATCAATGACGAAGCACAACACGGCAACGATATCGTCTTTACCGACAGAGGAGTCGAGTGTGGCTTCCAGTGAATCATCACCTTTGACCGCACCAGAAACCGTGCCCAGGTTACCCAGCTCTTCCAGCATCAGATCGGCTTCGTTCGTCTTCAACCCGGTCAGTTTAATGCGCAGACCGCTGGCCGCAACGGTTGCCGCGCCACCCGCTGCAACAGCAGCGTTTTCGGTAACCGGAGCTTCGCCTTTGGCTTCCAGCGCGAGCTGACGTAAGGCCTGACAAATGTATGCAAACGTCGCGGCATCGGGTTCCGAGGCGGTTTTATACGCATCTAGCTGTTCCTGCATAATATCTTTGGTTTCCAAAAACAGGTTGATGATATCGGTACTGAGCTGCATTTCGCCGCGGCGCGCACCGTCGAGAATATTTTCCAGAATATGCGTGGTTTCCTGTAACACAGTGAAACCAAAAGTACCCGCCCCGCCTTTAATCGAATGGGCCGCCCGGAAGATAGCATTAAGCTGTTCCGAATCTGGTTCCTGCGGGTCAAGACCCAACAGGTGTTGTTCCATGTCCGCCAACAATTCGTCGGCTTCATCAAAGAACGTCTGGTAAAAGTCGCTGATATCCATGCTCACGGTATCACCTCGGCTGTGAGTCGCGATCGGTCTGGGTCGTCGGTGCCGGAGCAGCAGGTAACGAAGTTACCGGCGCCTGGGTACTGACAGGCTCAGCCTGTGGGTGTTGAGGGTCTTGGTTTTTTGTGGCAGTGGAAGGAACTTCCGGCGCCGCTATCTGTTTGAGGCTACTTGCCTCGGTAATCTGTACCGAATCACTTTCGGCATTTTCACGCTCAATCTGTTTTTCAGTGTCATGATTTAACACCAGCAGACTGATACGTCGGTTGACCGAATCGTTTCCGCCGCGATTCTTCAGTTTCATGGTGTCAGACATGCCCACCACGCGCAGCATCTTGCCACCGTCCAGTCCTCCCAGAACCAGCTCGCGCCGTGAAGCATTGGCGCGGTCGGCAGAGAGTTCCCAGTTACTGTAGCCGCGGTCGCCCCCGGCATACTGGAAATCATCGGTATGGCCCGCCAGGCTGATCCGATTCGGAATGTCATTCAGAATCGGTGCAATGGCGCGCAATATATCGCGCATGTAAGGTTCCACTTCCGCACTCCCGGTTTTAAACATCGGGCGGTTCTGGCTGTCGATAATCTGAATACGCAGCCCCTCTTCCACCATGTTAATAATCAGGTGCGGACGCAGAGCACGCAGTCGCGGGTCAGCTTCGATCAGCTGGTCCAGCTTTTCACGCAGGCGGTTAAGACGAATCTCTTCCAGCTTGCGTTTCTGTGCATCCATATCCACGACTTTATGAACTTCACCGATCTTTTCCGTCGGGTCCTGGCCACCGCCAGGGATTGGGCTTGTGCTATCGCTGCTGCGCTGCCCGCCGGTTAATGCCACTTTTAGCGGCGTCTTAAAGTAATCGGCAATCTGAATCAATTGTTGAGGACTTGAGATTGAAATCAGCCACATCACCATAAAAAAGGCCATCATTGCCGTCATAAAGTCGGCGTAGGCGATTTTCCATGAACCGTGCGAGCCGGCATGCTTATTCGACTTTTTCCGCTTTACCAGCACAATGGGGTGATTGTTATGCTTCATGCGTCTTGATCCGAAGTCTGCTTAGTGGATTTGGCATTACGCACATGCTCTTCCAGCTCGGTAAACGACGGTCGGTCGGTTGAGTACAACGTCTTACGACCAAACTCCACCGCAATCTGCGGAGCATAACCATTGAGGCTGGAAAGCAGCGTGACTTTAATGCACTGCATCATCTTGGTGTTCTCTGCACACTTCTGGCGTAATACACCCGCCAGCGGTGAGATAAAACCGTACGCTAACAAAATCCCGAGGAAGGTTCCCACCATCGCATTGGCAATCAGCGCACCCAATTCCGCTGCCGGTCGGTCCGCAGAAGCCAGGGTATGAATAACCCCCATAACCGCTGCAACGATACCAAATGCCGGAAGTGAGTCACCCATTGTCGCCAGTGCGGTTGCCGGGACATCACACTCGTGTTCGTAGGTTTCAATCTCTTCGTCCATCAACGCTTCAATCTCAAAGGCATTCATATTGCCGCTGACCATCAGGCGTAAATAGTCGGTAATGAAGTCCACTAATCTTTTATCGGCAATAATTCGCGGGTAATTAGCAAAAATCTCACTTTCCTGCGGATTTTCGATATCGCGCTCCAGCGACAGCATCCCCTGCTGGCGTGACTTGGCCATCAGGCGATACAGCAGAGCCATCAAATCCATATAAACAGCTTTATTGTATTTCGCGCCACGCATCAGCATCGGTAGCGACTTCAACGTCGCTTTGATCGCCTTACCGTTGTTACCAACGATAAATGCACCGATACCGGAACCGGCAATAATCAGCACCTCTGAGGGTTGGTATAACGCGCCAAGATGGCCGCCGACCATTGCGAAGCCGCCTAACACCGACCCGAGGACAAGGATGTAACCCAATATAATCAGCACAAATAATCCTTACGCTGCAAACGTGTGGGTGGAAGGGAGCCAGAATAATCAGGGGGAACACCAGGCGTGGGGCAAAAAAAAAGCAGCGGTCAAAGACCGCTGCTGGATTCACTCCACGTGGCGAACACTATTAAACGGCTTGTTTAACCTGTTCATCCAGCAGTTGTGAATTGTTATCGGCAGTTTCTACGATAAGTTTACGTCTTTTTACGGCACGAGATGGCGGTTGGCACAGGCTGCAAGTGAAGCTACCCACGGGCTGATGCGCATGGTTAATAAAGCTTCCGCCGCAGCATTTGCAACCGGTTAATTCCAGCATGCCGCTTTCAACAAACCGGACCAGGGTCCAGGCGCGTGTCAGCGCCAACAGCGGGCCCTCGTCCTGTTGCGGGCACTGTTCCAGGTAGAGACGGTAAGCTTTGATCACCGCTTCTACGCCAGTACACAATCCGCTTTTAACCATGAACTGCCAGGCATTACAAAACATGGAAGCATGAATATTCTGCTCCCAGGTCATGAACCAGTCAGTAGAGAACGGCAGCATGCCTTTTGGTGGTGGGCTTCCGCGTAACTCTTTATACAGTTTAATTAAGCGACCGCGACTCAGCTGCGTTTCGCTTTCTAACATTTGTAAGCGTGCGCCCAGGGTGATGAGTTCCATCGCCAGCTGAATATCGCGCGCTTCCTGAACAATACTTTTCTCACCCATTAGCTCGCCGCCCTCTTTTTCGGTGTCTCATCATCTTTCGAGACATCACGTAATAAACGACTGGATAACAAGATACCGGTATGGATCTGTTGTAAGTCGTCCACGCGAGATTCCTGAGTGAGACGGCTAATTGACTTGTGGTCGTTGAAACGGAACTGACACACCAATTGATTGGTTTCGGCCAGCTTGACCATTTCAGGCAATGTTAAACCTGCAAGAGCATCGGCCATTGGCTCATCGATACCCAGACGGAACATTGCAGAAGCTTTTTCCTGGTTAATTAAACGTTGTGCGAGCAATAAGTATGACAAATTGATGTCGTAAATATGTTTGAGTAATTCTGATGTACCCATTTTTTTCCATCCTGACTGACACTACTTTTAACGTGTGCGGCTTAAGCCGCTACCATGGTTGCTGGTTGGTAAATCTAAAGATGGCAAAAAATTTAGTGGCAAACGCCAAACGTATAAATAAGCTGTCTTGTTTTTCGGGAAACCAAGCCAGGAAATAATCATGAACTCATTTTGCCAGTGGCCTTTCCTGAGCCCTCTCTTCCCTGACTCCGTCCGTGACTTCTTGTTACATTCTTTTAAGACTATTCCGAAAACAAGGCAACTCTATCCCCTCTATTCGTGGGATACAACGAGAAGCCAGCCGAATTTTAGATAAAGTGTGACGCAGGTCACACTTTTAAGGCAAATACTTCCCAAAAAACCATCAGCAATGCTGTTGATTAGCTCACTAACTAACCATTTCGGTCATTTTTTGTAAATTCTATACAGTGAGTAACCATTACCAGTCCAAAAGCGAACGACCTGGTATATTAAAGCGAGGCGGGTGAGGCGAAGCGGCACTATCTGGAATTTAAAACCTAAATAACCAAAACAAAAAGAATTTAATGCTAAATAACACTACAAGACAGGTGAGTATCGTTAGTTACTTACGGTGAATATTTGATCGCTACATGAAGTCAAAAATGTGACATAGCGCAAGGTTTTGACAGGAAGTGATAACGCTTTGTAAGCAGCCTGGGCCTTATGTTCAGCCTGTGACAGTAGATGTAAATAAGCATTACATAAGCGATGTGAATGTTTTGGTGTAGTTTTAGGAATTACCCTATGAGTATCGACAAACGGTCGAATTTCTTTAGTGAAAAGTAGATTTATTTTACTTTCTGTGAGCCGAATGGGTGTTTTTTCCACAATTAACCGCATAAATAGCGATGTGGTGATCAGAAAAGGTTAAGCGGAGAGCAGAAACATCAGGGGGCACTGCCCCCTGTTACGAACAATTCTTATTTAGGCTGGACCGTCTGATCAGGCAAGTTTAGGAAAGGCAGCCACGTTACTCTCCTTTTCCTGCACCCGCCCTTCCTGCGGCAACGCCCGCAGATCCTTCAGATACGTTTCTCGCCAGTGGGTGATGTCATTTTGGCGCAGTACGGTCATCATGTCGTTGTAACGCGATATACGCTCCGTGCGCGACATGGTCATTGCCTGGTGCAGTGCAGCAGCGACTTCGTCACGATCGTAAGGATTCACGATCAGGGCCGACGTCAGCTCATTGGCGGCCCCGGCGAAACGCGACAGTACCAGCACGCCAGGATCGTCCGGGTCCTGCGCCGCCACATACTCTTTCGCCACCAGGTTCATCCCGTCACGCAGCGGTGTCACCAGGCCGATATCCGTCAGCCGGAATATCTTCATCAGCAGCCGGCGGTCAAAATGCTGGTTCAGATAGTAGAGAGGCGTCCAGCCCAGCGTGCCGTACTTACCATTGATGCGCCCTGCTTCCGTTTCCAGTTGGTGGCGTATGTCCTGATAAGCCTGCACATCACCCCGTGAGGTCGGTGCAATCTGTGAGTAGCGGATTTTCCCATGATGTTGCGGGTAATTTTCCAGCAGCGCCTCATAAGCAAGAAAACGCTCCGGCAATCCCTTCGAGTAGTCGAGCCGCTCACAGGCAATGATGTTCTGCGCATCACCCAGATCTTTTTTCATCGCCACCATTTTCGGCGGTAACGGGCCTTCAGCCATCTCTTTGATACTGTCTGGCTCGATCCCTATCGGATAGACCTCGGTGGCGAAGCGATTACCGAACGCCCGATGCTGCTTCCCTTCCGTCGCGAGTGAGGTCTGTAACGACACACACTCCAGAAACGCGATGCGGTCACTTTCTGTCTGGAAGCCCAGCAGATCGTAATCGCACATCATCTCCAGCAGATCGGCGTGCGGTGGCAGCGCATTGAAGATTTCCGGCGTCGGGAACGGGATATGCAGGAAGAAGCCAATACGGTTATTCACGCCCAGCTTGCGCAGTTCCGCGGCAAACGGCAGCAGATGGTAATCATGGATCCACAGCACATCGTCTTCTTTTAATAACGGCTTCAGGCGCTCCGCCAGCTGGGTATTGACACGACGATAGCCATCCCAGGCTTCGCGCTGGAAATTCACCAGATCCAGGCGGTAATGGAAGGCAGGCCACAGCACGGCGTTCGAGAACTGGAGGTAATAAAGGTCATAATCGTTCTGGTTCAGACCAAACGAGGCGTAAGTGATGCCATCCTGCTCAAGCATGTTCAGCTCGTCGTCATCCTCCCCAATTTCATTAATCTCTCCATTCCAGCCGTACCAGACGCCCCCTGTGGTTTTCAGCGCATCGACAATCCCGACGGTGAGCCCCCCTGCACTGGCCTTACTGCCATCCGGGATAGCAATACGGTTAGATACAACAACTAAGCGACTCATAACCTTAACTCCTTTCTGACGTTAAAACGTCTTCATCTAGTTTTAATCGTGCCTGTTCCAGCCAGACATAAACGGCAGCAACATCGCTAAGATGCCCCCGCGCGCTGCTGGGGCCGGCACCGACTTTAATGGATATGCCGTCCAGGGCATTGACCGTGGTAAACCCTGCCTCATCGGTCAAATCATCTCCGAGAAACACCGGGACACGCCCGGCAAACGGAGGCTGCTGCATAAAATCATCAATCGCGGCACCTTTGTTCACGCCCTGGGGTTTCAGCTCCACCACGCACTTGCCGGGTTGCTGCACCAGTTCGGGGAACCGCGCAACCAACGCCGCCGCCAGCTGTTCCACCGCCTGCTGATGCTCTGGTGCCTGACGATAGTGCAGCGCAAACGCCATGCCTTTATTTTCCAGTGAAGTACCGGGCAGAGCGGCCAGCGCCGAAGTCAGTTCGTGACTGAGCGTACTGACGGTGGCGGGGTCAAGAGCGATGCGCGTAATACGCCCTTCGCTGTCGCGCCTTTCCGCACCATGTACACCCGCCATCGGCAATACCAGCGGAGATGCCAGCGCATCCAGTTGATCGATCGGACGACCGGAGATCAGTGCCACGGCCCCCTCGCAACGCTGTGCCAGCCGTTTGAGATCGTCCAGCACCTGCGCCGGAATCGAGACCTCATCGGGACGCGGCTTAATCGCGGCCAGGGTGCCGTCCACATCAAAGAAAAAGGCGTAACGGGTATTTGCCTGTAATGGGGGAACGAAATCTGTTTGCGTTGTCACACATTCCTCCTGAGTGATGGTTTCAGAAGATGCTGCTGACAATGAGGGGGACAGCGTGCCTGACGTAAGGGGTAAACGGGACCTGTCGTCAGACGTGGTCGAGGGCAGAAAATCTCATGCGTCGGCCCTCAGTGCAGACAACATCAGCTAAAAGTATAGCGGGGTTTCCAGATACCGCCAGAAATCAGGATCTAACTGGCTGCTGCCACAGAGAATTCACATCTAACTCCGGCCAGCGGTTCACCTCTTCTGGCCCCACGATGTTGTCTGCACAGCGCAGACTGGCCAGATCAATGATGTGCGGCGTGAGTCGTTTTCCGCTGTTCAGTGAGAAAAAAACGCAGACTTTAGGTTGCAGCAGCGAGTGCTCTCCGGGTTCGATCACCACGCCGAGACGCCCGGACGACAGCCGCACCAGGGAACCAACGGGGTAGATGCCCACGGCTTTAACAAAGGCGTACAGCAGCTTGCGGTCGAAGTGCCCTGGCCAGCTGGCCATCTGGTGCATGGCGCTGGCCGGATTCCAGCCTGCTTTATAAGGACGCTCAGAGGTGACAGCATCATAGACATCACAGATGGCCGCCATACGTGATAACAGGCTGATGCCATTAGCGCGCAGCCCGTGCGGATAGCCACTGCCATTCATTTTCTCGTGATGATGCAATGCGACATCCTGCAAATCTTCCTCGGCTCCGCTCAGGCGCAGGATCTCCGCCCCCGCTACCGGATGGTATTTCATCGTCTCGAACTCTTCGTCCGTCAGCTTGCCGGGCTTGTTGAGGATTGCCAGCGGTATCGCTGCTTTGCCAACGTCATGCAGCAGCCCCGCCATCCCGGCGCGTTTTGCCTGTTCGGTGTCCAGTTCCAGCTGTGATGCCAGCGACAACATCAGTGCACAGACTGCCACGGAGTGAAGGTAGGTATAGTCGTCATGGGATTTCAGACGCACCACACTGAGTAAGGCCGCTGGATGGCGGTTAAGCGATCCGGCGATATCATTCACCAGCGGAACGGTGCTCTCTGCATTAATGGTTTTGCCCAACCGCGCATCGCTGAACATTGCCATCACCGAACCTTTAGCGGCCAGACAGATTTTTTGTGCCTGTGCCATTTCACTCTGCATGCTCACCGGCGCATCTTCGGCAACAGGCTGCGGTTGGTAAACGGCGGGAACCTCTTCGCCCGGTTCCGGCAACGAGACCACTTCAGGGGTTTTCACCTCAGGGCCGCGCCCACGGGACAGGTCGATCCACACCTCACGAACATCGCTTTGCTGAATAGCAGAGATATGGTCAGCATCAGACAACAGCATCTCATTGCGTACCAGCGGGTGCTTTAGCCAGAACACATCCAGCTTGTACAAATACATCCCCGTTTGCAGTTCATTCACCGTAATGCTTATGATCATTCGGCCTCCCCCTGACAATGTGAATTCCTTCCCCCATTATTATCGGCACATGAACAAAAAACCTGCGGTGCAGACGGGAAAAATCAGCAGGAAATTAACCGGCGTTTACGCCAGATGTGTCCCCGCGCACATTCGGTTGCCCTGTGCATGAGTGCAGGGTTAAGAATAGAAACCCCGGCCAAACTGCCGGATTTTTATTGACGAAAATTGAACTAAATAAAGGAAACCACAGAATAAGCATCGGACCTGTCTGGAATATCAGCCAGTCGGTTTATCGTGCGCACACATTCAACGCCAATGCGCTACATTGCGTTAAACATTGCGATAAAACATTTTGAGAAAAACAGGCCATCAGTCCAACTGAAGCGCCAGCAGGCAACATAAGGGGCGACAATGTTAAACATGATGATCAAGCGCAAGCGCGAACGCCGACACACTGAAGACCGCTATCTGGCGCTGGTGCTGGCCACCAGCGCCGGGCTACTGAACGCGATGGCGCTCGGGGCATTCGGCGTCTTTCCTTCGCATATGTCCGGTAACACCTCTCAGCTCTCCACGGAAATCTCCCGCGTGGATATCCGTGACCTGACCTTTCTCCTCGCCATCATTACCGCTTTTGTGATCGGCTGCGTCACCGCCCGCATGATGGTGATCGTCGGTATCAGAAACAATATCCGCACCATCTTCAGCCTTATCCTGCTAACCGAAGGGGTATTGCTCATGATGATGTCGGCGTTCGAACTGCTGTTTTACTCCTCGGCCAATAATCGCGAGGTGCTGGTGTTTCTCGGCTTTTTAATGGGGATCCATAACGCCACTTCCACGCAGCTTTCAAACGGCCGCGTGCGCTCCACGCATATTACCGGCACGCTGACGGATGCCGGTATTGCGCTGGGTTCTTTGCTGGCAACCCTGTTCAGGCGCGACCCGTCAAAAGAGGTCAACGTTCAGCGCAAACAGTTTATTACCCATCTGATCACCATCCTCTCATTCCTGACGGGCGGTATCGCGGGGCTGCTGCTGTTTAATCAGTTTGGTTTCGCTTCAATGATCGCCGTGGGCGGTTTTCTGGTGATGATCGCCACCAGCTCAATTGCCATCGCCGTGCAAATGGCCAGGCGCTAACACGGTTTCCTTCCCCGACATCCCCCTTTTCCCTCCTGCCCCGACGCCGTTCTTTTCAGAGCTGCGTCATAAAATAACAATTTGATCTGACCCGATGTGACATTTTCGTTGCGGAAATAAACGTACTGCACAACTATAGGTAGAACGTTCTACTAAAACGTTCTACTGACTTTAATTACGCACACTAAAACCTTAAAAACTTGTCCCAGCAGGAGACACCATGCGTTTTTTTACCGGGTTCGTTAAATCGCTTTCAAAACTGTCGATGATAGGCCGCGCACTGATGCTGCCCATTTCACTGCTGCCCGCTGCGGGGCTGCTGCTGGCCTTCGGGGATAAATTCCATCTGCCGCTGATGATGAATGCCGGTGGGGTGATCTTCGATAACCTACCGCTGCTGTTTGCGGTCGGTTCGGCTGTCGGTCTGGCGTCTGAATCCGGTATTGCCGCGCTGGCTGCCACGGTTTCCGTGCTGATCACCAATATGACAATTGGCACCGTGATGCAGATTACGCCAGAAATGGCGGCCAGCGGCGGAAAATACGCGATGGTGATCGGCATCCCGACGTTACAAATGGGGGTGTTCGGCGGCCTGATGTGCGGCGTACTCGCAGCGTGGTGTTTCAACCGTTTTCACACCTTACAGCTGCCTGAGTTTCTCGGTTTCTTCTCCGGTAAGCGTTTTGTCGCTATCGCCACCGCGTTCCTCTCTTTCCTGCTCGGGCTGGTGTTGCCCTATATCTGGCAACATATCCAGGCCGGGATTGATGCCCTGTCGATTGTCGTCAATGGGGATAACCAGGCGCTGTCGACCTTTATCTTTGGGCTGGTCGAACGCGCGCTGATCCCGCTGGGCCTCCACCATATCTGGTATCCCTCTTTCTGGTACTCGTTCGGGGATTACACCACCCAGGCCGGGCAGCTGATCCACGGCGATCAGACTATCTGGTTCAAGATGCTGGAAGAAGGCACCAAATCCTTCAGCAGCGACAGCTATCAGAATGCCGGTAAGTTTATGCAGGGGGAATTCCCGCTGATGCTGTTCGCCCTGCCCGCCGCGTGTCTGGCGATGTACCATGAAGCCAATACTAAAAACAAAAAAATTGCCGCCGGTATTTTGTTCTCTGCCGCGCTGACCTGTTTCCTGACCGGTATTACCGAACCGGTAGAATTCACCTTTATCTTTGTCGCCCCGATCCTCTATGTGTTTAACGCCGTGATGGCGGGTCTTTCTTATATGTGTATGTACCTGCTGCATGCGCATATCGCTAAATCGTTCTCGGCCGGGCTGATTGACTATATCTCCTTCGGCATTCTGCCTTCCTTTAATGGCTTCCAGACGAACTTCCTCAGCGCCGTGATCGTCGGTGTGCCGATGGCGGCGATCTACTACGTGGTGTTCCGTTTTGTTATCCGCCGTCTGGACGTTAAAACACCGGGCCGCGCCGATATCACCGCTAACGCCGGGGATAAGAGCGATATCGAGCTGGCAACGGAGATCGTCGGCCTGCTGGGCGGCAGCAAAAATATTGGCAGCGTCGGTTCCTGTATTACACGACTGCGCCTGGAAGTGGAAGACAGCGAACTGGTGGATAAAGACGGGCTGTATCACCTGGGCGCTCGCGGCGTGGTGTTTGTCGGGGATAACGGTATTCAGGTGATCTTCGGCGCACGGGCGCAGTTTATTGCCCAGCAAATGACCCAGCTAACCGGGCGGTAACTGGCACAAATCGTCGTCTCCTGTATGCTACGGGAGACGCGTTTTTTACAAGGATTGCAATGAAGAAGGTCAGCATCATTGATGTGGCAAAACTGGCGGGAGTTTCAGTCTCCACGGTGTCGCTGGTACTCCGTCAAAAAGGAAAGATTTCAGCGCAAACCATTGAAAAGGTAAAAGAGGCCATCACGGAACTGGGCTACGTCCATAACGTTGCCGCCGCTAACCTGCGCGCCAATACCTCCAATCTGATTGGCCTGATCGTCCGTGACTTTAGCGATACCTTTAACCTGAAAGTGATCACCAGCATCGTTCAGGCGCTGGAGCAGCAGGGTTACATGGTGTTTCTTGCTCACCCTCAGGATGATGAAGAGCGCCTGGTCCAGTGCCTGTTGTCCTTCAGCCGCCAGGGTGTGGCAGGGGTTATTTATCTCACGGCGAATGCCACCCGGCTGACCTTACCCGATCCCGTTCGCCACTGTTCGCTGCCGCTGGTCACCGTTTCTCAGGCGATGATCGAAGGGCAGTACGATCTGGTGATGCGCGATAACCGCCAGGCCGCCGCCCAGGCCACGCGCTATCTGATTGAGCGTGGACATCGCAATATTGCTTACATCGGGGGGGAAGAGAGCTGCCAGATCCGCGCTCAGCGCCTGGCCGGTTACCGCATGGCGTTACAGCATTACGGCTTACCTTATAAAGAAGAGTTTACGCCGTCCTGCCAGGAAGAGACCAATGCAGCCCGCCTGGCGACCCGGCGCTTACTGGAAAGTAATAACAAGATCACCGCCCTGCTGTGCCACTCATCACATGCCATTATTGGCTGCCTGAACGGTATCCATCAGGTGGGCCGCACCGTCGGGAAAGACGTGTTTCTGACCCAGCAAGTGTCGCTGCTTGGCTTTGAGGATATGTTGCAGATTAACCTCAGCTCCCCCTCATTTACTTACGTCTCTTCTGCCAGCGATGAAACGGGCCGACAGGCCGCCGCGCTGATCCTGCGTAAAATCCAGCAAAGCGACCTGCCTCCTCAGCGCATTGTTGTCTCGGGTGAGCTGGTGCTCAGAGAGTCCGGTTGATCGCGCTTACACCTGCCCGGTATTCACCCGCTTGCCGATATCCTTCAACTGGGAGTACTTCTCCAGCAGTTGCGGACCATCGTCCAGACTCATGGCAAACATCCACATATAGGTCATCACCGAGTAGATATGCCCGGCATCGCTGCCGCCGCTGTTCGCCATATGCACGATGGTGAACGCAAACAGCAGTGCCACCAGCGCGCCGATGGAGAGATAACCCAGCGCCTCACGATCGGACAGACGAATGCGCAGTCCCGCCAGCACCCGATAGTGCCGGACCAGCGATGGCGTGGTGGCATGGCTGACAAAGCGGACTTCACGCTCCAGCCGGTTATTCAGTCGGCCAAACAGCAGCTCGTTCTTATGCGTGTAGCTGCGCAGGAACAACGAAAAGAACAGCAAAATCGCCAGACAGGCGATACCCGTCCAGAACTCAATCACCAGCAACATCACCGCTGCGCCGGTAATGGAGGCGATGCTGGTGATCAACATCGGCAAATGCTTCTCAAAGAAATCGACAAACTCCCTTGAGAGCGCCACGCGCGCAGCAATGGTGGAGTGTGAATGTTTATCCTCGCGCTGTTGCAGGATCACCGGCACCGCCAGTTCGGCATAAATGCGGGCAAAGGTGCGTGTATCCACGCTGCGTCGTGCCGCGCCGATGGCCCACATCACCAGCACCATCAGGGCATACAGCAGCGCGTGCAGCGGCCGCGCCTGCAACGTGGCATTGATGGCAAAACCGGCCAGCAGCGGATAAAGGAGATACATCAGGTTCTCTGCCACCACCAGCAGTAAGGTGAAGATCAGTTTCTTACGATGGCGATACCCCAGTCGTTTCAGGGTCATAACGGCACTGCCGGAAGCCACAACGGTTTCCGGTATTTTACAGGTTTGCATGGTGCTCTTTTCTGGTAGGATTGCGCTTGAGCGGTCGCTCAAAACTGGAAAGAAGTCTATTTGAGCACCCGCTCAAAGTCAACACAGGACAGATCATGAAAGAGACCCGGGAAGCGCTGCGCACCAGAATTCTTCAGGGCGCGATTGCGCTATTTGCGGAGAAAGGCATAGAACGCGTCACCACGCGTGAGTTGACCGAACACGTTGGCCTTTCACGCAGTCATATTTATCACTACTTCCGCGACTGGGAAACGCTGTGTAAAGAGGCAATGTCGCTGTTTATGCAGCAGGATCAGGATAACTTCGCCCTGCACATCAGCGGCCTGACGGCAGAACAACGGCTGGCAGCCTTTGTGGTTAACTATTTGCCCGCCACGCCCGATGCCTCCTGGCCGCTCTACAGTTCCCTGTGGCAGCTCGCCATCCACGACGCCGAATGGGCCGCGATGACGCAGACGATGATGGCGCAGTGGCAGACGATGCTGGCCGATATCATCCGTGATGGCATCCGTGACGGGGAATTTACCCACCGCGATCCTGAGCAAGTAACACGCCAGCTGGGGGCCATGCTGAATGGTTATGCCGATCAGTTGATCATCTCCCCCGCCGTTGCCACCCATTACGCTGCAGCCCAGGATATCGACGACTTTATCCAGCGGACGCTCAGAGCACGTTAACCCCCCGCAGGCTCAATGCGCTAACCCGCTTCGCCCGGCACTGGCTATAATCCTTTTCTTAGCATCCGATGTGGCTGCGTAACCAGAGGATAAATGAGTGATCAAATTCAGCGTACTTTACCCACGTCAGGCCGATGCCCGTTTCGACCATGATTATTACCGCGATGTACACCTGCCGCTGATCAAATCACGGATGGGCGAACGCTGCCTGAGCTATGAAATTGATACGCCGCTGGATAACAACGCGCCGTTTATCGCGGCCTGTCATATTTATTGTGCGGATATTGCGACGTTTGAACAGGTTATCGCTGAACACGGCGAGGAGTTTGTGGCCGATGTGGTGAATTTTTCTAATATTGAGTCAGTCAAGCTGGTTTCCGACGTGCTGCGCGTCGAGTAAGCGAGAAAAACCGGGCCAGCCAGACTGGCCCCGGTTTTATCAGGAAAGAATTTTCTTCTCGGCCAGATCCAGCGCGAAGTAGCTGAAGATAATATCGGCACCCGCGCGTTTGATCGCCCCCAGGCTTTCCAGCGTCACATCAAGTTCATTGATCGCGCCAGCCTGCGCTCCAAATTTAATCATCGCGTACTCACCGCTCACCTGATAAGCCGCCAGTGGCAACTGCGTACGCTCACGCACGTCGCGCAGGATATCCAGATAAGCGCCTGCCGGTTTCACCATCAGCGCATCCGCACCTTCGCTTTCGTCAATCAGCGACTCACGAATGGCTTCACGGCGGTTCATCGGGTTCATCTGGTAGGTTTTACGATCCCCTTTCAGCGATGTCCCTGCCGCTTCACGGAACGGACCGTAGAAGGAAGAGGCGAATTTAGTGGAGTAAGACATAATCGCGGTGTCGGTAAAGCCTGCGGCATCCAGCGCGTGGCGGATCGCTGCCACCTGTCCGTCCATTGCCGCCGAGGGCGCGATAAAATCAGCACCCGCCGCCGCCGCAACGACCGCCTGCCTGCCGAGATTAATCAACGTGGCGTCATTATCCACGCCGTGGTCATGCAGCACGCCGCAGTGACCGTGGCTGGTGTATTCGCAGAAGCAGGTATCGGACATCACGATCATTTCCGGTACTGTCTGCTTGCAAATACGTGACATCCGCGCCACCAGGCCGTTTTCATTCCAGGTATCACTGCCATCCGCATCCGTATGATGGGAAATCCCGAAGGTCATGATCGACCGCACGCCCGCTTTAGCGATGCGCTCAATTTCATACGCCAGACGTTTTTCAGGAATACGCATTACGCCCGGCATCGCGGCAATGGGTTTGTAATCGTCAAGACCTTCCTCAACGAAGATCGGCAGAGCCAGATCGTTCAGGCTGAGGGTATTTTCCTGGAACAGGGTGCGAAGAGAAGCAGACTGACGCAAGCGTCTTGGGCGCTGGGCTGGAGAATAGCTGGACAAAACAACCTCGGTTTAGCGGGTCACGCACCGGTAATATTCACCGATGATGATAAACATGAATAGTGTGCTAACACTATACCTCCGGGCGCGCGATGACAATCCTTGCGCCGTTACCCGGCACAGAATGATTCATTTTATTGACTGCGTGCGCCAGTAATCCTTGAAAGATCGCGCCAGATGGCGCTTTATTATTCACAGTTCTCACACTGATCAAAGGAAAATACGATGTCTGAACACACCACACTGACGTTTGTCACCCTGCTGGGCAGTCTGCGTAAAGCCTCACTGAATGCGGTTGTGGCACGCAGCCTGCCTGCACTGGCGCCCGCTGGGGTTGAGATCCACGCACTTGGCTCAATTGCCGACTTTCCACACTATGACGCCGACATTCAGGATGAGGGCATCCCGGCAGCCGTTCTGGAAATGGGTAAAGCGATTGCTGACGCCGATGGCGTGGTGATCGTGACGCCGGAATATAACTATTCGGTACCAGGTGCGCTGAAGAACGCCATCGACTGGCTGTCGCGCCTGCCGGAAAACCCGTTTGCCAACAAACCCGTGGCGATACAGAGCGCCTCTCCGGGGATGATTGGCGGCGCGCGTGCGCAGTATCATCTGCGTCAGAGCATGGTCTTTCTTAACGCCCAGGTGCTGAATAAACCGGAAATTATGATTGGTCAGGCCACCAGTCGTATTGATGCCGCTAGCGATACCATCACCGATGAAAGCACCCGTCAGCATCTGACCGTGCAACTGGAAGCACTGGCTCAGGCAGCGCGTCGCTAAGATCGACCCCGGCAGAGGAAAGAATCTTTGCCGGGAAAGGAAAGATAAATATCCTCACCGTCATAACGTCGGTATCACATTCAGAGTACAAACATTCCTTCTGCACCAGCGTGTGAACCGTCCATAAGATCCGCCCACCCGATTTAACTCGCCGTTCAATTCCGCTTATTTTGTCTGCAGATCCCCTTACTGATACCACAATACGTTACATAAAATTCTAATTAGCATGAATTGCCACGAAATACTGAAAGGTTAAGGGCAGTATTTTTCTCGCAAGGAAAATGTGTGAAAACAGTTAATTAATTAGCAATGAGTCCAATAATAATTCCAAAAAAAAGGGAAAAACCCTTTAATTCAGCCCACTGACTGTCACTTTAAAAAAATGATGACAGAAAACACTGAGGCTCTTGCAATAAACGGCCGTCACCAGGGCCAGGGCATTTCTATGCAATGAATTTTCAGTAGCGACAACTAAAACCAACATTGTATCTGGGTAGCGGCTTAAGCCGTATACGTTGAAAGCGTCAGTCAGGAAAAAATATGGGTACAACGGAATTACTCAAAAAAATTCACGACATTAACTTGTCTTATTTATTTTTCGCCCAGCGCTTAATTAATAAGGAAAAAGCGTCGGCCATGTTCCGCCTGGGTATCGATGAGTTAATGGCCGATGCCCTTGCAGGCTTGAATATGCCTGAAATGATCAGGCTGGCAGAAACCAGCCAACTGGTGTGCCAGTTTCGATTTCGTGACCCTCAATCTATTCGCCGGCTCACACAGGAATCACGCGTGGACGGCTTACAACAGATCCATGCGGGTATCTTGTTATCGAGCCGTTTATTGCGCGATCTATCGAAAGATAATAAAACAGTAAAATAGAGGGCAGCGAAGCAATGGCAGAAAAAAGCATGGTACAGGAAGCGCGCGATATTCAGCTGGCGATGGAGCTTATTATCCTGGGTGCACGCTTACAAATGTTAGAAAGTGAAACTCATCTTAGTCGCAGCCGCTTAATCAGATTATACAAAGAACTGCGTGGCACGCCTCCCCCCAAAGGCATGCTTCCCTTCTCTACCGACTGGTTTATGACCTGGGAACAAAATATCCATGCGTCTGTGTTCTGTAATGCCTGGCAGTACATGGTAAAAAGTGGGTTATGTACGGGTGTGGAAGCGGTTATTAAAGCATACCGCCTCTATCTTGAGCAGTGTCCGCAACAGGACGAGAAGCCGTTATTAACGCTGACACGTGCCTGGACTTTGGTTCGATTCGTTGAAAGCCATATGTTGGAATTAACCAGTTGCAAATACTGTGGCGGCAACTTCATTAACCATACCTATCAGCCACCAGGGAGTTTTATTTGCAGCCTGTGCCAACCTCCCTCTCGTGCGGTTAAAAAACGCCATCTTATCAAAAAGAGTGCCAGGTAACCGATCTCTCGTGACTGACGCAGGTTCACGCCTGTTCATTGCCCGGCTGCTTAAATCCCGCTGGCCGGGCAAGATAGACCTTCAGAATATCGTGCTTCACCATAATGCGCAGAATGCCGATAAACACCAGGAACTCCGACAGCACCAGCGAACTGGCCGCGCCAATGGCGCCATATTGCCATGCCAGCAGGCAGCAGATCGGGATGTTAATCAGCCCGACAATAAACATCACATGCATACGCTGCTTCGCCAGTCCGTATGGGATCAGGATTTGCAGCCCGGCCGGGTAACTGATATTGCCAAAGATAAAGCCACAGACCACCACGCGCAGCACATTCGCTGAATCATGAAACGCCGCCCCCAACAGGATGCGCACCACATAATCGGCAAAAAAGAAGGTGAATACCACGATAAACAGGCTGATCAGAAACGACAGACTGATGCTTTTCCGCGTGGCTGCAATCGCGGCGGCACGGTCTTTATGAAACAGATGACTGACGCGCGGAAAGAACGCATTGCCTATCTGTTCCGGCACCGAGTTAGCGGCTTTCTTCAGGCGGTCGGCGCCGTTATACAGCCCCACCATATAGGTGCTGGTCTGACTGGCGAGGATCAGCACGTTAATGTTGTTGAACATGTTGGCACCAAAGATCGCCAGAAACACATGCAGGCTGTCTTTGATGCGCTGCATAATCTCGCGCGGCTCAAAGCGGTAGAAACCGATCACCCGCATCTGCACCACCAGGCTGATGGTGATGATAGCGGTAATAAAGGCCACCACGCCGGGGATCAACGCCGCCAGCCAGGTATCGTCCGGCGTCTTCACCAGCAGAAACGTCAGGGGGATGGAACAGAATTGCCCGAGGGTGGAAATAATCGAGGTTTTACCCAGTTTTTCGAACCCCTGCATCAGCCAGCCGAAAGAGAGCAGTTGACCAAACAGCACCGTGGAGTTCGCCAGTACGATATAGAACAGCGTGTGCCACGCCGGATTAAGCCAGGTGACCAGAAGCAGTATCGCCAGCGTTGAGCAGCCCAGCATCAGCTTGGCATTAAACGTCGACCAAAATAGCTGCGTCACGCGCTGCTTATCGTCGCGATGCTGAGCAATGTCCTTGGTGGTGTAAACATTGAATCCCCAGTCGGAAACGGTGCTGCAATACATCACGCAGGCCAGGCCCAGCGCCAGCAGCCCCATATGTTCAACGCCAAGGATCCGCGCCAAATACGGCAGGGTCACCAGCGGGAAGATAAAGGACGTCCCGCGATAGGCCAGCAGCGAAAGCACATTAATGAGCAGACTTTTATCGATTACTTTAGCCATCAGTCTCTGATCCTGTGTGAGATTCCATTCATGCCTTACGCAGACTCCGCTTTAACCTGATGAGCTGTGAATATAATTCGGGCTGTCGTAACAGCAGCCAGTTGACCGCCCCTTCCGGCTTCAGCGATCTGCCAAAATACGAAATCGCATTCATTACATAGTCGGGAACCCGCTGCCCGCTGGCCAGGGAGAGGTGGATCATTAATCTGAATGAGTGAATAAGATAAAGACGACGAAGTTCGGTCTTTTCATTCACACCCTCGGTCAGTTTGACTAATTTCTCATAGGAGCCGAGAAAGGCGTCATAGCGTTGGCGAAAAAAACTGTCATTTTTATGGCTATTCGTCAGTGACCCACTGCGAATACGTTGCCGATAGTAAAGATGCCGACTCACCCAGGCAATACGGCAGCGCATAAATGCTTCGACGGTAAAACTGTGGTCTTCATGCAGACGAGTAATATATTTCAAATGAAACCGGTCTATGATCTCTTTTTTCAGAACATAATTCCAGGTGGCCGAGGTATAAGCACCACTATTGAGCAGACCACGGAAAATATCCTGCGCACGCAATAAACCAAATTGATGATGCTGTACTTTGGGATAGATACGTGTCGGATCGCTGTCTTCAAACATCAGTGAATTAAAACAGAACAGTTCCAGCTCCGGATAAAGTGAAATAGTTTGACTTAACTCCTGATAGAACCCTTCACAGACCACATCATCAGGATCGCAACAGAAGATATAGTTCCCCTGCGCCAGCGCAATGCCGTAGTCACGCGCCATCCCTAATCCTCCATTAGGGATGGTGAAGATCCGTACCTGCTCTTCCCCGGCGTAGCGTTTCTCTATTTTCGCCAGGGTGTCATCCGTCGAACCGTCATTAATGATAATTAATTCATTCGGCGCAGGGATTTGTGCCAGTAACGAATCAATGCACTCGACAATATAATTCGCCACGTTATACGCAGGGATAATCACCGACAGATTTTTTTGCGTCATCACATTTGTCTCACCGTTTTGGGAACCTGTTTAATTAACACCAGAAAACAGTAAAGATCAACGTACCTTCAGAGCACAACAAGGGTTTAGGAAAATACCTGGAACATTATTAGAATCACATAAGAAAAAGCCAAACGAAAGGTAAACAAGACATGAGCAATCATTAATTAATCTATTTATAAACGGTTCATCAACGGCTAATGAATTAAGTCACATATTAAAACATTCATTCATCAATAATTAATGAATTCCTCGCAACGCCATCGAGTAATAAACACCATTGCTACAGCATCAACCGCCTGTAAACCTGTGCAGCCTCCAGGATAAATCTTAGGCAATGAATATTTCACGCAGTAACACCGAAATAAGGATTATCTTAGTAAGGAGTCAATGCGCTGGGTTTCTCTGGTCCTGTTTCCTAATAAAATCGTTATGTTAGCCATGCAGAGACTATCAGGCCGTCGGACAGCCGATCGATCTGATGAAAGGGTTCTTTACACTTTTTGCTGCCGGGCGACGAAAAAACCCCAGTGAGAAAGGGAATAAAAACGATTGCAACGGATTAAAAAACAGACAATTCCGATTGAAAAACCCTTTAACTTCATTCAACAAAGCATCAGCAGAGAGGATAAAAATATCGGTTAAGGGTTATGCTGACATTATCATCGGTGAAGAGAGCAGAGCGGATGACCTTTCCCCCACATCAGTTATCATCCAAATACCGGGCCTGTGAGGCACAGACCTGACGCCACCCCCCCTATTTTCGCAATACTAATAAACTTTATTTATTACTTAACACAAACTGAACAAGCAATCGGTTAAAAAATCAATCCCGCGTCAAATCACCAGGCCGCCGAAGCCGCGCAATGTGTCATTTATGCTAGCATCATTAAAGAGATTCCGGTCACACTCAAGAGCAACCTGGATGATTAAAATCATGAAGATTTCTGACAATTTTCGTCAGCATTTCATTAAAGAGGTGCTGCTCCCTTTGATTGTCGTTTTGTTTATCACCTTCAGTGCTGGCATTTTTACCTTGTACTGGGCGAGCGCACGGACCAATAACGAAGAAGCCATCCAGCAGCAGCACATTATCCAGAGCACGATGTCACAAAACCTGAGCGATATGCTCAAACAACAGCGCAGCCTCACGCAGTGGCAACCGCTGGCCGACCGTCTGGCAAAAGATACGCACGACCTTGAATGGCTGAATGAGAATGTCGGTGCCTGGCTGTCCACCATGTTTGACCATCAACTCATCTATCTGCTGGATGCCCCAGGCAAGCCCGTCTATCTGTGGGAGGATGGCCGTAATGTACCCGTGGAGCAGTTTGGCCACATTGCTTACCCCGTTCGTCCGTTTCAGCAAAGCCTGCTGCCCTCCCACACCCCCAATAGCGGTCGCCGGGACCGGGTGGGCTACGCGCTGATTGATAATGCCCCGGCGATTGTCGCTATCGGGCAGATTAGCGGCGATGCCGCCGACAGCGGTCAATATTCGATGCTGAGTATTCGCCGTCTCGACAGCACCTGGCTGGAAACACTGACACAGCGCCATTTGTTACATGACCTGCATTTTACCGACAGCCTCACCCCTGTGACCGAGTCCGGCCATTTTCCACTGACCTCTCTCGAAGGCTTCCCTATCGGCAATCTGCAATGGCAGGCCGATCGCCCCGGCTCACGTATGCTGAAGGTGATGGCACCGCTGATACTGCTGGTATCGCTGGTGATCACCCTGATTTGTATTCTGATGATACGTCGGTTGTGGGTCTCATCGATGCGTCTCTCCGATTCCCTCCTCCAGCTGGGTGCCAGCGAAGCACAGGCGCAGCATCTGGCGTTTCATGATGTCCTGACCGGTTTGCCCAACCGCGCACTGGTCGAAGAGCGTATGATCCAGGCACTGGTGCGGCTCTCCCGGCAGAAGGATAAAGTGGCGCTACTGCTGCTCGATCTTGATCGCTTTAAAATCATCAATGACACATATGGGCATCAGGCCGGTGACGAGCTGATCATTGAGGTCGCCCATCGCCTGAACGGACTGGTGCGCCATATTGATACCGTGGGCCGCCTGGGCGGCGATGAATTTGTCATTATTCAAAAAGACATTGCATCAGCACAGGAGGCCGCTGTGCTGTGTCAGAGAATTATCGACGCAATGAGCCAGCCCTTTACTCTGCTGGGGAATGAAACCTGGGTGGCCATCAGCATTGGCGTGGTACTGGCCCCTGACGATGCCACAGAACAGATGGAGATGATGCGTAAAGCCGACATCGCGCTGTATGAAGCGAAAAATCAGGGGCGCGGACGGTACCGCATATTTGAAAGGTCAATGGATGAATCCCTTAAAACACGTCAACAGATTGGCACCGACCTGCGGCATGCATTGCAGACCCGACACGATCTTGACGTCTATTATCAGCCACTGATGGATATCAGCGGGCGAAAAGTCGTGGGCCTGGAAGCGTTGATACGCTGGCAGCATCCGCTTCATGGCATGATCTCGCCGACGGAATTTATCCCGATAGCGGAAGATATTGGGCTGATCACTCAACTCGGAGAATGGGTGCTGCGTGAAGCCTGCCGCGTTGCCCGCTTGTGGCCGGATTTAACCATTGCCGTCAATGTCTCCCCGTTGCAGTTTCGCTCACTCGGCTTTGTCGACCGCATCAAGGCTATCGTCAGGAAAGAGCAGATTTCCCCGTCACATATTGAGCTGGAGATCACCGAAGGGGTGCTGATTGACGATGAAAAAACCACGAAGGGGATTATCGATGAACTGCGCGAAGCCGGGTTCCGCATCGCCCTTGATGATTTCGGCACCGGTTACTCCAGCCTCAACCACCTGAGTAATTTTGCCGTGGATAAAATCAAAATTGATCGCTCGTTTACCCAGTCGCTCGGCGTAACCAGTAACTCCAGCGCCATTATCGAATCCGTGGTGAAGCTGGGCCATGCGATGGGATTGATTGTGACCGCCGAAGGGGTGGAAACCAATGGGCAGATGACCGCGCTGGCCCACGCGGGCTGTAACCAGCTTCAGGGTTTTCTGTTCTCTGAAGCCGTGCCCAAAGAGAAGATCCCACAGCTGATTAATCAGCGTCACGCCAGCTAGTTATGGATGAAAGTAGGATGTGAAGATGGCCGGGGGAACCCCGGCCAGGTGAATCAGAAGAAACCCAGCGGCTGGATGCTGTAGCTGATCAGCAGGTTTTTGGTCTGCTGGTAATGATCGAGCATCATTTTATGCGTCTCACGACCAATGCCTGATTTTTTATACCCGCCAAACGCCGCATGTGCCGGGTAGAGGTGATAACAGTTGGTCCATACGCGTCCGGCCTTAATCGCCCGCCCTACGCGGTAAGCCCGGTTGATATCACGCGTCCAGACGCCCGCACCCAGGCCGTAAATAGAGTCATTGGCAATCGCAATCGCCTCGGCTTCATCTTTAAAGGTGGTAATCCCCACCACCGGCCCGAAGATCTCCTCCTGGAAGACACGCATGCTGTTGTCCCCCTTCAGTAACGTTGGCTGAATGTAGTAACCGGTGGCAAGATCACCCTCCAGTTTTTCCACCCCGCCGCCCGTCAGAATTTCAGCGCCCTCTTTCTGGGCAATATCCAGGTAAGAGAGGATTTTATCGAACTGCTGCTGTGAAGCCTGCGCCCCGACCATGGTATCGGTATCCATCGGGTCACCGCGTTTGATGGTTTTCACCCGTTTCATCACTGCGGCCATGAAGGGTTCGTAAATCGACTCCTGTACCAGCGCACGGGACGGGCAGGTACAGACCTCGCCCTGGTTGAGGAAGCCCAGCACCAGCCCTTCGGCAGCTTTCTCAATAAAGGACGGCTCGGCCTGCATAATGTCTTCGAAGAAGATGTTCGGGGATTTGCCACCCAGCTCCACGGTGGACGGGATCAGGTTTTTTGCTGCCAGTTCGAGAATATGCCCGCCGGTGGCGGTGGAACCAGTAAAGGCGACTTTGGCGATGCGCGGGTTGGACGCCAGCGCTTCACCGGCTTCGCGGCCAAAGCCGTGGATCACGTTCAGCACACCTTTTGGCAGCAGGTCGCCAATCAGCTCAACAAATAGCGTAATCGATAACGGCGTCTGTTCGGCCGGTTTCAGCACCACGCAGTTGCCCGCCGCCAGCGCGGGTGCCAGTTTCCACGCCGCCATCAGCAACGGGAAATTCCACGGAATGATCTGCGCCACCACGCCCAGCGGTTCATGGAAATGGTAGGCGGCAGTAAACTCATCAATCTCCGCCGCTGTGCCCTCCTGCGCACGCAGGCATCCGGCGAAATAGCGGAAGTGGTCCACTGCCAGCGGCAGGTCAGCGGCCAGCGTCTCACGCACCGGCTTGCCGTTGTCCCAGGTTTCATTCACCGCCAGGGTTTCCAGATGTTGTTCCAGACGATCGGCAATTTTCAACAACGTCAGAGAACGCGACTGCACCGACGTTTTTCCCCAGGCATCAGCCGCAGCATGCGCCGCATCCAGTGCTTTCTCCACGTCGTCTTTATCTGACCGGGGGAATTCGCCTATCACCGATCCATTGACCGGGGAGGTATTAGTGAAGTAAGCACCGTTAACTGGCGCGGAGAATTCTCCGTTGATGTAGTTGCCATACTGCTGCTTCAGGGTAATCAGTGACTCTTTACTGCCCGGATATGCATAGCGCATCATCGCTCTCCTGTTGAAAGACATCGCCGCAGCGACTTATCTGTTAACAATAAAATAACTCATCATTAACATTATCGATAAGCGTGAGATTGTCAGATTGCGCAGCAATAAACTGTGACGGCATCGAAAGGAAATCAGGATTTTAGCGAGGCGGTGTGAGGTAGCGCACAGGGTGTTCATTATTGCCGAAAGAGAGGGTGCTGCCACCGGGATAGGGCCATCCCGGCGGCTTCAATGGGTCAGGCGCGTTTGGCCAGCGGCAGCCCCTGCTGCCAGAAATCACGCAGTAACTGACGCGGCCACTCCGGTTCGGCATCCGCAGGCACCAGCGGGTCGATCTCCGCCTCTTTCAGACTGTTTTTCAGGCAAGCCGTCATGATCTCTGCGGTGAATTCCGGGTGAAACTGCACCGATAATGCCTGCGCCGAGTAACGAATAATCTGGCAACCGTCCTGCGCAGAGGCTGCCAGTACCTGGGCACCCGGCGGCGGCGTCAGCACCGACTGACGGTGCGATAGCCAGGCAGAGAACTGCGATGGCAGCGATGCCAGCAGCGGATCGTGATGGCTCTCCGCGCGCGTTTCCAGTGCCGTCAGGCCGCGTTCCCAGCCGTTAGGGTTATCCCCGACTTCACCGCCCAGCGCATAAGACATCAACTGATGTCCGTAACAGACGCCCAGCAGCGGCAACCGTTCTGCCACCGCATGGCGGACCCAGGCAGCGGTACGCTCACTCCAGTCGGCGTGGTCAGTGACCATCGCCCAGGAGCCGCTCAAAATCGCCGCAGAAATCGTCTCCAGCAGCGGTAAAGGTTCCCCAAGATCCGGGCGTACCACGATATAGTCATCCACTGACAGATCCAGCGCGTCAACGAACCACTGCTTCTGCTCCCCAACAATGGCGCTGACCGCCTGTGGCGGTGTTTCAAGCTGGATAATGGCTAACGGAAGTCTCACTGTCATCTTGCTCAATCCTCAAATCCCGGCGGAGTCGCTCACCCCGGTGATTATCATGGCAGCTTGTCACGAAACTGTCTCATAACATTTTCTGGCATTCTTTAAACAAAGCATCGGGTTAAGCCTGCCGTTTTCCCTCCGCTTTGCGCCACAGGCTGCTAAAAAAATCACGGTGTTCAGCGCCTCATTTGGTGCATTTCATGCCATGATGATCAGGACTACTTCGTTTGCTAAGGACTGTGCAGTGGCTCTGCGTCATTTTTTGCTGATTTTGCTGGTGGTGTCCATTTGGGCATTTAATAACATCGCGATTAAATGGGGGCTGCTTGACCTGCCGCCCCTGTTGATGATCACGATGCGCTTTGTGGTGGTGGCATTAATCCTCGTGCCCTTTACCCGCATCACCCGTCAGCAGCTCCTCTATCTGGTGCCGCTCGGCTTTACCTTCGGCTTTATGCATTTCGCCCTGCTGTTTGTCAGCCTGAACTATACCGATGCCGGAACGGCGGCGGTGATCGTGCAGCTGGGTACGCCGATCGCTATGTTGCTGGCGATGGTGCTGCTGAAAGAAAAACTGCGTCTGGTACAACTGCTGGGCATTACGATTTCACTCAGCGGCGTGGTGGTGCTGGCCGGCAGCCCGACCATCCCCAACTGGTGGGTGCTGGTGCTGCTGTTACTCAGCGCCTTCGGCTGGGCCATCAGCAATATGATTGTGAAAAAATCCCCGGCCATCAGCCCGCTGACGCTGACCGGCTGGCTCTCATTCTTCGCTATTCCGCTGGTGGGATGCGCCTCCTGGGTGGTCGAATCTGACCAGATCACTCTGCTGCTACACGCTTCATGGCGTGGCTGGTTTGGCATTCTGTTCAGCGCGATTGGCTCTTCCATTGTGGCTTACTCGCTGTGGTACAGCCTCTTGAAGCATTACAACGTCAACCTGATTATGCCGTACTCGCTGCTGACGCCGGTGCTGGCGGTGATTATGGGCGTGGTGGTGCTGGGCGACAGCATTAACAGTTTCAAAGCGATCGGTGCGCTGCTGGTGATCGCCGGTACGGCAATTGCGGTGATTAACCTGCGCAACCTGAAAATGCATGCGCGTTTACCGCGTTTTCGTTATGACCGCCACCGGAAAAAACGTACCCGTTCCTGAAAACCTGCAAGGAGAGTGAGATGGATAACCGCCTGAGCGATGCGTTATGGCAACAGCTGTGGCAAGGACTGCGTAACACCACGACACCGCTGCCCGCACTCACCCTCCGTGGCGACCGGGCGCTGGTGTCGGCTTACCCGGTCAGCGAACTGGCCGCCACCAGTATCGGGCTGGCAGCCCAGGCCGCAGCCAGTCTGACAGGAAATACCGCTTCGCTGGAGGTTGACGGCACGCTGGCCTCGCGCTGGTTCCAGAGTGCCGTTCGCCCGGTCAATCGTCCGATGCCGCCGCTGTGGGATCCGTTTGCCGGTGATTACGCCACGGAGAACGGCTGGCTGCGCCTGCACACCAATGCCCCGCATCACCGTGCCGCCATGGAAAAGGTACTGGGTCAGCACGCCGATCGTCAGCAGCTGGCGGCAACCGTAGCCACATGGAAAAGCAGCGATCTGGAGCAGGCGGTGGTGGATGCCGGAGGCTGCGCTGCGGCGCTACGCAGTTTCAGCGAATGGCAGCAGCATGCTCAGGGCCAGAGCGTCAGCCGGGAAGCGCTTATCGAACAAACCCTTCAGGCCTGCGGCCCGGCACCGGCCTGGCGTCTGCCTTCCGCCCGCCCGCTGCTTGGCGTTCGGGTGCTCGACCTGACGCGCATCATTGCCGGGCCGGTTGCCACCCGCTTTCTCGCCGGGCTGGGCGCAGACGTTTTACGCATTGATCCACCCGGCTGGCAGGAGCCTGCGCTGGAAGAGGAGATCAGCCTGGGGAAACGCTGCGCGCGGCTTGACCTGAAGTCCAGTGAAGGGCGGCAGCAGTTTGAACAATTGCTCAGCCAGAGCGATGTGCTGGTGCAGGGTTACCGCGCCGATGCGCTCAGTAATCTGGGTTATGACACGGAAACGCTGCAACGCATCAGGCCGGGACTGGTGGATGTCAGCCTGAATGCCTGGGGCTGGACCGGGCCGTGGCGCAACCGCCGTGGCTTTGACAGTCTGGTGCAGATGGCCTGCGGCATCGCCGAGCGTGGCCGCCTGTGGCAGGGCAGCGATGCGCCTGTGCCGTTACCCGTGCAGGCGCTGGATCACGCCACCGGGTATATGATGGCGGCCGCCGTACTGGAAGGGTTACGTCAGCGCCTGCTGCATAACACCGGGTTTACTGCCCGTCTGTCACTGGCGCGCACTGCCTGCCTGCTGACGGATGCGCCCTACCCACAGGATGCGCAGCCTGCTGGCCTCGGCCCACGACAGACTCAGGACGAAGACGCCGAAGCACTGATTTCGCGCTGGGGGATTGCTTACCGTCTGCGTGCGCCCTTCTGGTTACCGGGCACACCGCTGAACTGGTCAACAGCCCCTTCGCCGTTCGGTTCTGCTGCAGCGGAGTGGTCAGCACGGGTCAGGCATGCCTGACCCCTACATGATTATCACTTCACCGTAGGGTCGAGGCATGCCTCGACCTGTGCCATGCTGCCTGGCGCTTACGACTGTTCATCTTCCTGCTCATCTTCCAGCTCATCGCGCATCGCCTGCAACGCTTCACGGCTGATGGCCGCCAGCGTGCGGTAAAATGCGGCGCCTGCATGCGCCTCCATTTTTCCGAGGAAAGCGCCGACCCACGGCATCAGGAACTCATCAAACAGCTGGATCTGCGCCTGAAACTCATCAGCTTCAGACTGGTCTTCAAGCCAGGACGATGCCAGCAGCAAGGCACCAATATGATCGGCAGGTGCGTCGGTCAGCGGCATCCCGCGCTGGCTGAGAAACGCGCGCACATCGGCTTCCTGCGGGCCATTTTCCCACTGAGAACCGTACGGTGACACCTTGCATTCCGGGCCGACAAACAGCGCATTGTAATCCGCGGTCAGCAGCGCAGGATCGCTGTTCTGCTGCAAGCGTGTTAACAGTTCATCCTGCTCCAGCGGCCAGTGCTGCTGCAATTTGCCTTCACGCAGCAGGGTAAACAGTGGGACCAGCAGCGCATCCTCAGGCTGACGATTATACAGCGAGCCCAGGATGCGGCAGATGATGGAAAACTCATTCATGTGTTTCAGTTCCGTTAGAGGTAGTATGTGACACCGTCACAAATCAGCGAATTCGGCAATTTCCCTGCCGGTGCGCTGTTGTAAAAAGTCCAGCAGGCGACGTGGTGTGACATTTAACACGCGATCTTCTGGAAAATCCACCTCGCGCATAATGCGCAGGCAGTGATCGAAGTGACCGAGGGTAAACGCGGTATGCGAATCCGACCCCAGCGCCAGACGGCCACCGGCATCACGCACCGCGGCGGCCACGGCACGGCAGTTAGGTTCACTGCCCACCCGGGAGGTGGTAAACGAGGAGTTATTCAGCTCCAGCGCCACATCATACTTCGCCGCCGCTGCGGCCACCGCCTGAATATCGATGGGATATTTCGGGTTACCCGGATGGCTGATGATATGCACCAGTCCGTTCGCCATTGTGGCGATCATCGCTGCGGTATTGCTCGCTTTATCCTGCGGTGCCAGCACCGGTTCATGGAAACCGGCCACGATGATATCGATGGAGTCAAGCATCGGCCCGCTGCAATCAATCTCACCCTGATTATTTTTGATATTCGCTTCTATGCCACGCAGTATACCAACACCATCAATCACGCGTGGCCACACTTTCATATTAACGAAGTGCCAGTAGTGTGGCGCATCGGCCATGTCCGGGCCGTGGTCGGTGATCGCCAGCAGTTTGACGCCACAGGTTTGTGCCTGTAACACATAGTCACGCAGCGTGCTGTAGGCATGGGTGCTGGCAACAGTGTGCATATGCAGGTCAACTGGATACATCGATTCTCTCCTTTAAATTAATAGCCGCGGCTGATATCCACGCGCCCTTGCGGCATCTCGCCATTCTCACATCGCAGTATTGCCTGCGTAATGTAGTCCATAGCTTCGTCGGGTAAGGTTACAGCCGCATTATGGGGCGTGATCGCAATATCAGGATGCGACCAGAAAGCATGCTCTGCGGGCAGCGGTTCGTGATTAAACACGTCCAGCGCGGCGGCGCTGACCTCGCCCGCTTCCATTGCGGCCAGCAGATCGGCTTCCACCAGATGAGCACCACGCGCCAGGTTCAGCAGAAACGCACCGGGTTTAAGCTGGCTGAGCAGTTGCCGATTGAGGATCCCTGCGGTCTGCGGCGTATTGGGCAGCAGATTGATCAGCACCTGCGTAGAAGAGAGGAAGTCGCCTAACTGCTGCTCGCCGTGGAAACTGGTTACGCCGTCGATCTGTTTCGGTGAACGGCTCCAGCAGCTGACCGGGAAATCCCATGCCAGCAGGCTTTGCGCCACGCTGCGTCCCAGTACGCCAGCGCCGAGGATGCCGACCGAGAACTCACGGCGCGAGCGGTTACGCAAGTGATGCCAGAGCGTTTCGGTTTTCTGTTTCTGATATTCAGGAAAGCGGCGGAACCAGCCGAGCACATGATACACCGCGTACTCCTGCATCTGACGCCCCATTCCCGTATCTTCCAGTCGGAACAGCGGCACGTCCGCTGCCAGCATCTCCGGGTGCTCGCGCAGCTGGCCAAGGATATCATCCACCCCCGCGCCCAGCGCAAATACGCCCTTGAGTTCACGCCCCTGAAGCATCTCAACGGGCGGCTGGCGCACCAGCGCATAGTCGGCCGGGCCGTTGTCACCCGCCTGCCATTGACGAATGCGGGCGTGAGGCAGGCGCTGCTGCAATCCATTGATCCAGGTCTCTGCCTTGAAAAAGGGATGATAAAAAATGATATCCACGTTTTTTCTCCTGTTTTTTGTTTAAGCTCGTGGAAAATGCGACGGCTGGCAAGTGAAACTTTAGCCCGGCGTTGACCCGCCTGCCTGCACAGGGCCGAATTTTGATGCCGTTACCCGCGCACAGCCCGCCGCAAAAGCGGATGACACCTTCCCACTGCCGTTTTAAACAGCAAAGTGATTTAAAACTGACTAAACGCACTCATATTTCTGGAATGAGTGTTGACCGCAACCGCAGTTTTCCCTACATTAGCGCCCGTCAGCAACCTGGTTGTGGCAACAATATGGTGAGGTGTCCGAGTGGCTGAAGGAGCACGCCTGGAAAGTGTGTATACGGCAACGTATCGAGGGTTCGAACCCCTCTCTCACCACCATATTTCAAGAGAAAGTCTGAACTCACGTTCAGACTTTTTTTTGCATGTAATTCCGTGGAGAGAGGGAGTGAAGAACCCTCGTCAGGGTTCGACAAAACGGCAGGATAGCCGTTTTGCACAGCCGCAGGCTGCCCGCAGGGCGAGCGCCAGGGATGGCGCGAGTGATCCCCCTCTCTCACCACCATATTTCAAGAGAAAGTCTGAACTCACGTTCAGACTTTTTTTTTGCCTGTTTTTCACCAAACTAATCCGTATTCTGCCGTAGGGGCTGACCT